>JAPPHP010000464.1 GCA_028821035.1 Gammaproteobacteria bacterium
GCGCGGCGCCGCGACGCGGCTTGGCGCGAACTGCCGCGTCCACGTGGCGTCGGCCCCGCAATGGGTGCGTCGGCAGCGGGAGTGGGACTGGGACCTCGTCTTCGTCGACCCGCCGTTCGGCACGCGCCTCGGCGCCGAGACGCTCGCGCTGCTCCGTGGACGCGACATCCTGGTGTACTTCGAGGAGGCGGAGGCCGGGGCGCGCGACCGTGACGCCGAAACCGGGAATCCGCCGGGTTGGGAGACGCTGCGGGAGTCCCGCGCCGGGGCATGCCGCTTTCGCCTGCTCCGGCCCGCCGGCGGGGTAGGCGATTGGCCCAGGCTTCGGGGCGCTGCTAGTATCGGGCCGCATCGAGCTTGAGGGACTCCCATGCGGGTCGTCTATCCCGGCAGCTTCAACCCCATCACCAACGGCCACACCGACCTGGTGAAGCGGGCGCTGAAGCTGTTCGACGGCGTCACGGTCGCCATCGGCACTTCCGCGCAGAAGGACCCGGCGACCTACCTCAGCGACCGTATCGAACTCTGCCGGACCGTGCTCGCGGAGTTCGGCGACCGCGTGGAGGTCGAGGGCTTCAACACGCTGCTGGTCGACTACGTCCGCACCAAGGGCACGAACTTCATCCTCCGCGGCCTGCGGACCGTCACGGACTTCGAGTACGAGTTCCAGATGGCGGAGATGAACCGGGCCATGGACCACGGCATCGAGTACGTGTTCCTGCCCACCTCGCTGTCGTGCTCCTTCGTCTCGTCCTCGCTGGTACGCGAGATCGCCCTGCTCGACGGCGACATCTCGGAATTCGTGCATCCCGCGGTGGTGGAGTACTACCGCTCCGGCAAGAGCTGAACCTTCCGCCTTCCGTTCACCGCTGGCAGCGCGGGCAGTAGACCGTGCCCCGCTGGCCGAGGCGAATGCCCTTGAGGAGCGTCCCGCAGACGCGGCAGGGCCTGCCGTCACGGCCGTAGACGAACAGTTCGTTGCGGAAGTAGCCGGGCGCGCCGTCGCTGCCCACGTAGTCGCGCAGGGTCGTGCCGCCAAGGTCGATGGCGGCCGTCAGCGTCTCCCGGACCGCCTCCGCGAGCGCGTCGTAACGCGCCCGCGTCACGCGCCCCGCCGCGGTACGCGGCCGCACGCCCGCCTTGAACAGCGCCTCGTTCGCATAGATGTTCCCGACCCCGACGACGACGCGGGCGTCCATCAGGTAGTTCTTGACGGCGACCCGCCGTTTGCGGGAGCCGGCGAACAGGTACCCCCCGTCGAAGACATCCGACAGCGGCTCGACCCCCAGACCGCGGAGCAGCCAGTGGTCTTCCCAGGCGCCCGGCTGCCAGTGGAGACTTCCGAAGCGCCGGGGATCGGTGAGACGCAGCGCCATGCCGTTGCCGAGCACGAGGTCCACGTGGTCGTGTTTCTCGGCCGGCGCGTTGCCGGAGACGACACGCAAGCGGCCGGACATGCCGAGATGGAGGATCAGCGCCCCGGTCTCGAGGTGGAGCACGAGATACTTGGCGCGGCGGGAGAGGCGGAGCACGCGCTGGCCGGAAACCGTATCCGGCACCGCGACCGGCCAGCGCAGGCGCGGCTCGCGGACCGTCAGCGCCGCCACGCGCTGGCCGAGGACGGCCGGCGCGACCCCCCGGAGGGTCGTCTCCACCTCGGGGAGTTCAGGCATGCAGGGAAGAGCGGGGTCGCCGAGGGCGAGCCTCCGACGCTCCTACACCGTCACTTGATCTTCGCTTCCTTGTAGATCACGTGTCTGCGGACGACCGGGTCGTACTTGCGGAACTCCAGCTTGTCCGGCGTGTTCCGCTTGTTCTTGTCGGTCGTGTAGAAGTGGTCCGTGCCCGCCGTCGACTCCAGCTTGATCTTCTCACGCATGGCTCACACCTTCTCGCCGCGCTTGCGCATGTCCGCCAGCACGGTCTCTATGCCCTTCTTGTCGATCAGCCGCATCCCCGCCGCCGAGACGCGCAGGCGCACGAAGCGTTTCTCGCTCTCGATCCAGAAGCGGTGGTAGTGCAGGTTCGGCTTGAACCGGCGGCGGGTCTTGTTCTCCGCGTGAGAACGGTGGTTCCCGCTCATCGGGCGCTTGCCGGTGACCTGGCAGACCTGGGACATGATCGGGCCGCTCGGGTTGGGGGCGGCGATTTATAGCAGAGTAGCGCACGGCGCGGCAACCGGCTACGACATGTCGCACGAAAGCCCGGGCTGATCTCCTACACCGACAAGGGCGTTCTTCCTATTTTCGGTCGGCTTGGCGGGTCGTTTAATGCGACGAAGCTGTTTGATGGAAGTTGTGGAGAGGAGGCCCTAAGCTTGGAACCAGCCATGGACAGATCGCCTGAGCCAGTCACGCGTGCGGACTTCGAGGAGTTCGCGGCACGACTGCACGCCGAGATCGAGCGGTCCGCGCAAACACTGCGCGCCGAGATCCAGCAGTCCGCCGAGGGGCTGCGCGCCGAGATGAAGCAGTCCGCCGAGGGGCTGCGCGCCGACATCAGCGATGTGCACCAGTCGGTCGCCGGCATAGCCGGAGAGTTGCGCATCCTCAAGTGGGCGGTGAGTCTGGCCCTGGCCGCCATCGTCGGCGGCCTCGGGATGCTCTATCAGGGCGTTACCGATCTCCGTACGGAGATGTACAGCGGGGACAACGCGCTGCGGGAGGAGATCGCGGACCTCGGCGAGCGGACCGCCCGCCTCGAGGAAGGCCAACGCCACACCCACGAGCGCCTGAGGAATCTGACCGACCTGACCAGGGCACGCGCGCTGCCACCGGGCGCATCCTGAACTCGGGGCAACACGACTCGCCCGCCAGCAGGCGGGCGTGACGTCACGAGCGGAGCGAGAGAGGGGCGCAGCAGGTCATAGCAGCCCCCGCTCCGCGAACGACACCTGCTGGTCTGCGCTCACGACGACGTGGTCGACGAGCCGCACGTCCACCTCCTCGAGCAGGGTCGCGATGCGCCCGGTCAACTGGATGTCGCTCGGGGAAGGCTCCGCCACGCCCGACGGGTGGTTGTGGTAGAGGATCAGTCCGCAGGCGTTGTGGCGCATCGAGGACTTCAGCACTTCGCGGGGGTACACCGCCGTACGGTCGACCGAGCCGAAGAACAGCTCCTCGTTGGCGATCAGCCGGTTGCGCGCGTCGAGGAACAGCCCGCCGAAGACCTCGCGTTCGCGCCGCCCGAGCCGGTACCTCAGGTAGCGCCGGGTGGCCGTGGACCCCGACAGCACCTCGCCCGCGGTGACATGCTCGGCGTGATACCGGTCGAGCAGCGCCCGCGAGGCGACCACCGCCGCGGTCTTCGCCGGTCCCATGCCGGGACACGCCGCGATCCGTTCCGGGTCCGCGTCGAAAAGGCCCCGCACGCCCCCGAACCGGCGCAGGAGCACCCCGGCCAGTTCCACGGCGTCGTGCGTCCGGTCGCCGGTACGCAGTAGCGCCGCGACGAGTTCGGCATCCGCCAGCGCCCCCGGGCCCCTTCCGAGCAGCCGCTCCCGCGGGCGCTCCGCCCCCAACGGCCCGCCGTTGCCGCCGTTCACTTTCCTGTCCCGTGCAGGCATCTCTGGTATCGTTGTCCCCCGTCCTCTTTCGCGGCGGCCGGTCCCCGCCGCCCCTTCCATCGCGCCGACATCGCCATGCACGGAAAACGCATCTTATTGGGCATCAGCGGTGGAATCGCTGCGTACAAAACCCCAATCCTTGTGCGAGATCTGCGCTCTCGCGGTGCAGAGGTTGTCCCGGTCATGACGCAGAGCGCCGCCCGTTTCGTGACGGCCGCGAGCCTGCAGGCCGTGTCGGGAGAGCGCGTGCGTGACGACCTGTGGGACGAGGAAGCGGAAGGCGCCATGGGGCACATCGAACTCGCGCGCTGGGCCGACGCCGTCCTCGTCGCTCCCGCGACGGCGCACGTCATGGCGCGCCTTGCCGCCGGCGCCGCCGACGACCTCCTCACCACCGTCTGCCTCGCAACGGCCGCCCCGGTCTTCGTCGCGCCGGCGATGAACCGGCAGATGTGGGAACACCCCGCCGTGCAACGGAACGTGACGCGGCTCGAGGCGGACGGGCTGCACGTGCTGGGCCCCGGAGAGGGGGACCAGGCCTGCGGGGAGACCGGTCCCGGACGGATGCTGGAGCCCGGGGAACTCGCCGACGCCCTGGAGGCGCACTTCGCCGGTGCGGCTACCGACCCGGGGAGCGACCGTCGCGGAACGCTCGCCGGCGTGCGCATCCTCGTCACCGCGGGCCCGACGCGCGAACACATCGACCCCGTACGGTTCATCTCGAACCACAGCTCCGGCAAGCAGGGGTACGCCATGGCGCGAGCCGCCCGCGACGCGGGGGCCAGCGTGACGCTCGTCAGCGGCCCCGTGCACCTCGACACGCCCGTCGGCGTGCGGCGCGTGGACGTGACGACGGCGCGCGAGATGAAGGCGGCCGTGGAAGCGGAACTACCCGACACCGACCTCTTCATCGGCGTCGCCGCGGTGGGCGACTACCGGCCCGCGGAGCCACAGAGCCGCAAGATCAAGAAGGCGGGCTCGGCGACCACCGAGATCACGCTGCCGCTCAAGGAGAATCCGGACATTCTCGAGGCGGCGGTGGCGAGCGGCCGTCCCTGCGTGGTGGGTTTCGCGGCGGAGACCCACGACGCGCTCAAGCATGCGCGGGAGAAGCTCGCCCGCAAGGGATGCGACGCCATCGTGGTGAACGACGTGTCGGACTCGACCATCGGCTTCGACAGCAATGACAACGCCGTTGTCCTCATCCAGGCGTCGGGCGAGACCGTCTTTCCGATCGAGCCCAAGGAGACGCTGGCCGCGAAGCTGGTCGACGCCATCGCCGAGCTCTATCACGAGAAGTGCGGGAGAGACGAACCGCCGCAGAGAAACCTGGCCTGACCCCCAGACGGCCATGGGAATCCATCCCGACATCTTCCGCGCCTACGACATTCGCGGCATCGTCGACGCCAGCCTCGACCAGGAAACCGTGTACCTCATCGGGCGCGCCTTCGCGGCCGAGGCGCGCGGGCAGGACCAGGGCCAAGTTGCCGTGGGCGGCGACGGCCGCCACTCGACGCCCCGTCTACGGGACGCCCTGACGCAGGGCCTGACCGAGGGCGGCTGCGACGTCACCGACGTCGGCTGCGTGCCGACCCCGCTCCTGTACTACGCGACGCACGTGCTCGGGACGGGTACGGGCGTGATGATCACGGGTTCCCACAACCCGGCCGAGTACAACGGTCTGAAGATGATGATCGGCGGCAGGACGCTGGCCGAAGAAGCGATCCAGGCCCTGCGGGAGCGTATCGAGCGCCGCGACTTCTCCACTGGAGACGGCGCCGTCGACGCGCTGGACCTCGTCGGACACTACGTCGACCGCGTCGCGGGCGACATTCCGCTGCACCGCCCGCTCAAGGTCGCCATCGACTGCGGCAACGGTGTCGCGGGGATCGTCGCCCCGCACCTGTACGAGCGCATGGGGTGCGAGGTGGTCGGGCTCTACACGGAGGTCGACGGCGACTTCCCGAACCACCACCCCGATCCCGCCGAGCCGGCGAACCTCGCTGACCTCGTCGAAACCGTGCAGGCCACTGGCGCCGACATCGGCCTCGCGTTCGACGGAGACGCGGACCGCCTCGGCGTCGTCACCGACGCCGGAACGATCGTCTGGCCCGACCGGCTGATGATGCTCTTCGCCACGGACCTCCTGCGTCGCCATCCCGGCGCGCGCATCGTCTACGACGTCAAGTGCACACAGCGCCTCAAGGACGTGATCGCCGACCACGGCGGCGAACCCGTCATGTGCCGCACCGGCCACTCCCACATCAAGGCGAAGCTCCGCGAGACCGGCGCCCTCCTCGGCGGCGAGTTCAGCGGCCACCTCTGCTTCGCGGAGGGCTGGTACGGATTCGACGACGCCCTCTACGCCGGCGCGCGGCTCCTCGACATCGCGAGCCGCGCCGAAACCACCGTCGAGGGTCTCTTCCGCGAGTTCCCGGTCACCTGCGTGACGCCGGAGATCAAGGTAAACACTTCCGAGTCCGCCAAGTTCGAGATCGTCGACCGGCTCGCGGCCGCCGCGGACTTCGGCGACGCCGCGGTCACGACCATCGACGGCATCCGCGTCGACTACCCGGACGGCTTTGGACTCGTACGCGCCTCGAATACCAGCCCGGTTCTCAGCCTGCGTTTCGAGGCCGACACGCCGGCTGCCCTGGCGCGGATTCGCGCGCGGTTCCAGACCGAACTCGCGTCCATCGACACCGCCCTGCGTTTCGATTGAGGCCGACTATGACTCGCGAGACCACCGCGCGCGTCCTGATCGAGGCGCTGCCCTACATCCAGCAGTTCCACGGCTCGACCATCGTCATCAAGTACGGCGGCAACGCCATGGTGGACGAGGGCCTGAAGCACGCCTTCGCCCGCGACGTCGTACTCATGAAGCTCGTGGGGATGAACCCGATCGTCGTCCACGGGGGCGGGCCGCAGATCGGGGAGCTGCTCGCCAAGCTCGGTATCGAGACTCACTTCGTCGACGGCATGCGGGTTACCGACTCCGCCACCATGGACGTCGTGCAGATGGTGCTCGGCGGCCTCGTCAACAAGGAAATCGTCTCCCTCATCAATGCCGAGGGCGGCCGCGCGGTCGGCGTGACGGGCAAGGACGGGGAACTCATCAGGGCGCGCCGACTCACGCTGACGCGCGAGCAGCCCGAACTCAAGGCGCCCGAGATCATCGACATCGGCCATGTCGGGGAAGTGGCCGAGGTGGACAGCCGCGTGCTCGATGCCCTGGCCGCGGGCGACTTCATTCCCGTGATCGCCCCGATCGGGGTGGGGCCGGACGGCGCCTCCTACAACATCAACGCCGACCTGGTGGCCAGCGCCGTGGCCGCCCACGTCAAGGCCCATAAGCTGGTCCTGCTGACGAACACGCCGGGCATCCTCGATGCGGAAGGCGCGACCCTCTCCGCGGCCTCGCGCGACGTAGTCGAGGCGATGATCGACGCCGGGACGATCGCCGGAGGCATGTTGCCAAAGGCACGCTGCGCCCTCGACGCCCTGGCGGCCGGGGTCACCCACGCGCAGATCATCGACGGCCGCGTTCCGCACGCGACGCTGCTCGAGATCTTCACGGACGGCGGGGTGGGTACCCAGATCGTCTGACCAGCCCCGGCCGGACCTCACTCCACGGCGCAGTACCGGTCGCGGTAGGCCAACACCGTTTCGAGACGCCCCGCTTCTGCAGGGTCCGCCGCCAGTATGCGCACCACGTCCTCGAGCCGCGCGATGCTGCGCACCGGCACGCGGAGCCGGGCTTCGAGGTGTTCCACGGCGGTCCCGCCGCCCGCCACGTGTTCCCGCCGGTCCATCGCGATGAGGACGCCCGTCACGCTGCCTCCGGCCGCCGAGATCAGTTCGCACGCCTCGATCTTCGCCGCGCCGTCCGTGATCGTGTCGTCCACCACGACGACCCGTTGGCCCGCCATGGCGCTGCCGACCAGGCGACCGCCCTCTCCATGCGCTTTCGCCTCCTTGCGGTTGAAGGCGACGCCCACATTGACTCCTTGCTCCCGCGCGAGCGCGACGGAGGCGGCCACCGCGATGGGAATGCCCTTGTAGGCCGGGCCGAACAGCACCTGAGGAGCTTCGGGAAGCGCGCTCGCGAGCGCCGCGTAGGCGACGCCGAGGCGGTGGTACGCCGCCCCGTTGTCGATGGCGCCGAGGTTGAAGAAGTAGGGGCTCCGGCGTCCGGACTTCAGCTCGAAGTCGCCGAACTGCAGCACGTCCTCCGCGATCATCCAGCGTACGAACGCATCGGCCTCCACCGTCACATCCCGAGCGCCCGACGCTGTTCGGCGAACAGCGTCTCGATGCCCCCCTCCGCCAGGGCCAGCATTCGCGAGAGCGCGTCGCCGTCGAACGGCTCCCCTTCCGCCGTCCCCTGTACTTCGATGAAGCCCCGCCCCTCGATCATCACGACGTTCATGTCCGTACCCGCCGTGGAGTCTTCCCGGTAGTCGAGATCGAGCACCGGCACGCCCCCGACGATGCCCACCGACACGGACGCAACGAGCTTCGTGAACGCCTGGGGGGCCACCCGGTTCAAGGCGTCGACGAGGGCCACGCAGCCACCGGTGACGGACGCCGTCCGCGTACCGCCGTCGGCCTGGAGCACGTCGCAGTCGATGCGGATCGTCCGCTCGCCCAGGCTGCCGAGATCCACCGCCGCGCGCAGCGAGCGACCGATGAGGCGCTGGATCTCCATGGTTCGCCCGCCCTGCTTGCCGCGGCTGGCCTCCCGGTCCGTGCGCGTGTGCGTCGAGCCCGGCAGCATGCCGTACTCCGCCGTGATCCAGCCCTCGCCGCGACCCCGCAAAAACGGCGGCACGCGGTCCTCGACGCTGGCGGTACAGAGGACCCGGGTATCTCCGAACGCCACGAGGACGGACCCGGCGGCGTGCTTGGTGAAACCGCGCTCGATCTCCACCGCACGGAGTTGATCGGGCTCCCTCCCGCTCGGCCTTGGCACGGTCGTTCCACTCCCTCATCCTGGCTTGAGGGAATTATGCCCGCGCGACCGGCTGCGACTCCATGGGTAGAATCGCCCGATGATCTCC
>JAPPHP010000273.1 GCA_028821035.1 Gammaproteobacteria bacterium
CGGTCGAGCACACCATCGCCCTGGCCCAGCGCTGCGATGCGCTCGGCTACCACCGCTACTGGATCGCCGAGCACCACGCCACGGAGACGCTCGCCAGTTCTTCTCCGGAGATCCTCATCACCCGCGTGGCCCGCGAGACGGAACGCATCCGCATCGGCTCCGGGGGCGTGATGCTGTCGCATTACTCGCCGTTCAAGGTGGCCGAGAACTTCCGCATGCTGGAACTGATGTATCCGGGGCGGATCGATCTCGGGGTTGGGCGGGCGCCCGGCAGCGACGGCCTGACGGCGGCCGCACTCGCCTACGGCAACCCCTTGGGCATCGAGTACTACCCGGCGAAGGTGAAGGACCTCGTGGCGTTCGTGTCGGGGCAGAAGCCCATTACCGAGGCATTCGAGCGGCTGCGGGCTACGCCGGAGGTAGCCACCGTCCCCGAGGTCTGGATGCTGGGCTCCAGCCTGGACAGCGCCGTCTACGCGGCCCGCTTCGGCCTCGCCTTCTCCTTCGCCCACTTCATCGCCCCCGCACCCGCGGCGCCGGCGATGCAGCGCTACCGGCGCGACTTCGTGCCGGAACACCTGACCGCGCCCTACTCTTCCGTTGGCGTGTTCGCCATCGCCACGGAGGACCCGGAGCGAGCGGAAGCGTTCCTCCGCATCCGCGAACTGCATCGCATCCGGCGCGACCAGGGCATCCACGGGCCGCCGCCGACCCCGGAAGAAGCCGCGGCCTATCCCTTCGAGGACGGCCATCTCGAGCGCATGCGGAGCAAGCGCTCCCGGCAGATCATCGGCACGCCTGGCGAGGTGCGCGCGCGGATCGACGCGCTGGTCGAGGAAACCGCCGCCGACGAGGTCGTGATCCTGACGATCACGCCCACCTACGAGGATCGGGTACGGTCCTACGAGTTGATCGCGGAGGCGTACGCGCAGGCGGCCACCCCGGTGCGCTCCGACGCCGCCGCGGGACTCTGATCGCGCGGCGTCCGCGCAACAGCGGGTCCGTCCCAAGCACGAGGGGTTTTCCTGTAGAGTCGCCGCCTTCACTCCACAGGCGGAGACCAGCATGACCTCATATGCCGGCCGGCACTCCTTCGGGCCGGGCACGTTCATGGGCCGCGTGGCCGGCGTGTTCACCGCCGCCTTCCTGGGTCTCTCGGCCCTCGCAAATCAGGCGATGCCGGACGGGACGGACGGCGTAACCGCCATCGACATCCCCTTCACGAAGTACACCCTCGACAACGGCCTCACGCTCATCGTCCACCAGGACACAAAGGCCCCGGTCATCGCCGTCAACGTGTGGTACCACGTCGGCTCGAAGAACGAGAAGCCCGGCAAGACGGGTTTCGCGCACCTTTTCGAACACCTGATGTTCAACGGCACCGAGAACTACAACGACGAGTACTTCGGGCCTTTCGAGCGGGTCGGCGCCACGGGCATGAACGGGACGACCAGCAGCGACCGCACCAACTACTTCCAGGTGGTGCCGAAGAATGCCCTCGACCTCGCGCTCTGGATGGAGTCGGACCGCATGGGCCACCTGCTCGGCGTGGTCGACCAGGCACGCCTCGACGAGCAGCGCGGCGTGGTCCAGAACGAGAAACGGCAGGGGGAGAACCAGCCGTACGGCCGCGTCTTCAACATCATTTTCGAGAACCTCTTCCCCGCCGGCCATCCCTACTCCTGGCCCGTCATCGGCAGCATGGAGGACCTGAACGCCGCGAGTCTCGAGGATGTCCGGGAATGGTTCCGGGAGTACTACGGCGCGGCCAACGCCGTCCTGGTCCTCGCCGGCGACGTGGAACCCGAGTACGCCAAGGCGCGCGTCGAACACTTCTTCGGGCACATCCCCGCCGGGCCGGCGCTGGCGCGCCAGACCGAGTGGATCCCGGAGCTCGATGGCATCCACCGCCACACCATGCTGGACCGCGTGCCCCAGGCCCGCCTCTACAAGGCGTGGACCGGGCCCCGCTTCGGCGACCCCGACGCGAACCGGCTGGACCTCGTCGCGGGGATCCTCTCCGAGGGCAAGACCTCGCGCCTCTACAAGCGCATGGTCTACGACGAGCGGATCGCCTCCGACGTAAGCGCGTTCGCCTTTCCGATGGAGATCGCCGGCATCTTCGGCGTCGTCGCGACAGCGCTGCCGGGACACAGCCTCGCCGAGCTCGACGCGGTGATCGAGGAAGAGATCGCGCGCTTCCTGGCCGACGGGCCGACGCAGGACGAGCTCGACCGGATGGTGACCGCGCGGCGGTCGTCCTTCATCCGGGGCATCGAACGGGTCGGCGGCTTCGGCGGCAAGAGCGACATGCTCGCCCGCAACGAGACCTTCATGAGCGACCCCGCGTTCTACCGGACGACGCTCGCGCGTTGGGAAGCCGCCACCCCCGACGCCCTCACCACCGCCGCGCAGGCGTGGATGCGGGGCGGACAGTTCGTCCTCGAGGTGGAACCCTTTCCGCCCACCACCGTCACCGAGCCGATGGCGGACCGCAGCCGTCTCCCCGACACCGGCACGCCGCCGGAGGTCGGTTTCGAGCCCTTCGAGCGCTTCGCCCTCGACAACGGCCTGGAAGTCGTGCTCGCGCGACGCTCGGCCATTCCGGTCGTGGAGCTCAACCTGATGGTCGACGCGGGCTACGCCGCCGACCAGTTCGCGACCCCCGGGACGGCGCAACTCGCCATGTCCATGCTCGATGAGGGGACCACGAGCCGCTCGGCGCTCGAGATCAGCGACGAGCTGTACCGTCTCGGCGCCTCGCTCAACAGCGGCTCGAACCTCGACACGTCGTCCGTGTCCATGTCCGCCCTGAAGGAGAACCTGGCGGAGTCCCTCGACCTCTTCGCGGACGTCGTCCTCCACCCGTCCTTCCCGGAGGCAGATTTCAACCGTGTCCAGCAGCTGCAGATCGTCGGCATCCGCCAGGAAAAGGTCCAGCCGCGCACGCTGGCGTTACGCCTCTTTCCGCGGCTCCTCTACGGCGACGGCCACGCCTACAGCCTGCCGTTCACCGGCTCCGGAGACGAGGCTTCCGTCGCCGCGCTGACGCCGCGGGCCCTCGCCGCGTTCCACAGCACGTGGTTCAAGCCGGGCAATGCGACGCTGATCGTGGTGGGAGACACGACGCGCGCAGAGATCGGGCCGCTCCTCGGCGAGCGGTTCGGCGAGTGGGCCGCGGGCGACGTGCCCGAGAAGAACCTCGCGACGGTAGCCCACCCCGAGGCGCCGGCCGTGTACCTGGTCGACCGCCCGGATTCCGAACAGTCGGTCATCATCGCCGGCCATCTCGGGCCACCGCGCAACAACGACGCCGAGATGGCGATCAGCAGCATGAACCAGGTGCTCGGCGGCGACTTCACCGCGCGCGTCAACATGAACCTGCGGGAGGACAAGAGCTGGTCCTACGGCGCGTTCACGCAGTTCGTGTCGGCCGAAGGGCAGCGCCCGTTCATCGCACTGGCCCCGGTGCAGACGGACAAGACGAGTCTCGCCATGGCCGAACTCGAGCGCGAGATCGAGGAGATCCGGGGGGAACGGCCACCCTCTTCCGACGAGATCGCCAAGGTGAAGGACCGCCGCACGCTGTCCCTCCCGGGGCGCTGGGAGACCGCCTCCGCCGTGCTCGGCTCCATCGCCGAGATCGTGCGCTTCGGCCTTCCGGACGACTACTGGGACACGTACGCCGCCAGCATCCGCGCGCTCACGGAGGGCGAGATCCGGCAGGCCGCGGTCGATGTCATGCGGCCGGAGGCGTTGGTCTGGGTGGTGGTCGGGGACCGCGCGAAGATCGAGGCCGACATCCGGGAACTCGGGTTCGGGGAGATCGTCCTGCTCGACGCGGACGGCAACGAATTGTAGGGGCGGGGCTTGTCCCCGCCCGTGCCGGTCCGTGCACGATCTCGAGACGGGACGCCACAAGGGCGTCCCCTACTCCACCCCGAACTGCCAGTTCGGCGGCGGCACGAACGTGCCCTCGCCCTCGGAGTAGAGGGGGACCGGGTTCGGCGGCTGCAGTTCTCGGAAGGCAATGGCCTTCTCCGTGAGGCGCGCGACGATGTCGGGATGGTCCGCGGCGACGTCGTGGCGCTCGAGCGGGTCTGCGTCGAGCCGGAAGAGCTGTCGCACCGACGCCTCCGCCGCGCCCTCCTCCGTCAGGTGGGGGCCGATGATCACGAGTTTCCAGTCGCCCTCCGACACAGCCACCTGGTCGCGGACCTTCGTGCGTCCGACGAACGAGTAGAGATCGCGTTCGAGCGCGTCCTGCTCGCCGGTCAGCACGTCGAGCACATCGACGCCGTCCAGCGGCTTGCCGCCGTGGTCGTCGATGCCCGTGACGCGCATCAGCATCGGCAGCACGTCGATGTAGGCCAGGGGCACGGAGACGTCGCGCCCGCCGGAGACGTTGGCCGCCGGCCAGCGGGCGGCAGCCGCGACGCGGATACCGCCCTCGTAGACCGTCGCCTTGCAGCCCCGGAAGGGGCCGTTGTCGCCGATGCCCACGGAGCCGCCGTTGTCGCTGAAGAAGAGCAGGAGCGTGTTGTCCGCAATGCCGTGCGTGTCCAGCGCGTCCAGAATCCGCCCGATGCCGACATCGAGCGCGTGGACCATCGCCGCGTGCACGCGCCGCAGCGTGGTGCGCTCCTCAAGGGACATCAGGGGGTTGTGTCCCGTGGCCTCCTGCCAGCTCCGGGGCGGCTCGATGGCCGACAGCCGGTCGTAGAGGGGCAGGTCCTCTTCCTTCGCCTGGGTGGGCGTGTGCGGCGCGCCGAACGGCACGTAGAGGAAGAACGGCGCCGCATCCTCCGCGTGCTCCGCGATGAAGTTCACGGCCCGGTCCGCCAGCAGGTCCGTGGCGTAGCCCTCCTCGAACAGCGGCTCGTAGCCCTGGCTCCAGTCCCGCTCGCCGAGCCGCTCGTGGGTGAAGTAGTCGACCGCGAACCCGAACCCGACGAACTCCGTGAAGCCGCGCCGCAACGGGTGCCAGCGGCGCTTGAAGTGCCCGAGGTGCCACTTTCCGAAGATGGCCCGGTGCTGGTAACCCGCGCGCTCGAGGACCTGGGGCAGCAACACCTCGCTGGTGTCGAGCCCGTAGTCGCGCCACGGCGCCACGACCGAGCGCATCAGGCCGGCGTGGATCGGGTAGCGGCCGGTCATGATGCCGGTGCGGGTCGGCGAACAGACAGGCGCCGAGTAGAAGCGCGACAGGAGCACGCCGTCGCGGGCGATGCTGTCGATGTGCGGCGTCGCGATGTCGCCGCCGTGCATGCTGACGTCGTAGCGGCCGAGGTCGTCCGGGACGATGAGGACGATGTTGGGCAGGTCCTGTCCCTGGGCCGAGGCCGCGAGCGCACAGCACGCCCACGCGACCGGCCACCGCAGTACCCTGGTCAACGCGCGACGCACATGTCCGTCCATTGCATCCCTCCTCGTCGGTAGCCGCTCGATGATAGCGCTGCGGGCCGAAGCCGGGGGTCCGCCCCGAGGACCGGTTCAGTCGCTCCCGAACTGCCAGTTGGGCGGCGGTTCGAACCCATCCACACCCACGGAGAACGAGGGCATCGGTCGCGGCGGCTCCAGGCTCCGGAAGGCGATCGCCTTCTCGGTAAGGCGCTTCACGATGTCCGGATGGTCGCTCGCCAGATCGCGGTGCTCGAGCGGGTCCTCGTCCAGCCGGAAGAGCTGCCGGGTCGACGCTTCCGCGGCGCCGGGCTCCCGGAGGTCCGGCCCGAAGATCACGAGTTTCCAGTCGCCCTCCGTGACCGCCACCTGGTCGCGGTCCTCCGTCACCGCGACGTACGAGTAAAGGTCCCTCTCGAGCGCGTCCTGCTTGCCCGTCAGCACGTCCAGCACGTCGACGCCGTCGAGGGGTTTGCCGCCATGGTCGGAGATGCCCGCCGCGCGCATGAGTGTTGGCAGCACGTCCACGTACGCCAGGGGCACGGACACGTCGCGCCCGCCGGTGATGTCGCCCGCCGGCCAATGGGCCGCCGCGGCGACGCGGATGCCGCCCTCGTATACCGTCGCCTTGCAGCCCCGCCACGGACCGTTGTCGCCGATGCCCACCGAGCCGCCGTTGTCGCTGAAGAAGAGCACCAGCGTGTTCTCGGCGACGCCATGCTCGTCGAGGGCGCCGAGGACCCGCCCGATGCCGATATCGAGGGCGTGGACCATCGAAGCGTGGATGCGCCGCAGCCGCGTGCGGTCATCGAGGGACATCCCGAAATCTATGCCCGTGGCGTCCGCCCAACCCGGGGGCACGTCGATGGCCGAGAGGTGATCGTACAGCGGCAGGTCCTCTTCTTTCGCCTGGGTCGGCGAGTGCGGCGCGCCGAACGGGAGATAGAGGAAGAACGGCGCGTCGTCGCCGGCGTGCTCGGCGATGAAACGGACGGCCCGGTCTGCCACGAGGTCCGTGGCGTAGCCTTCCTCGACCAGCGGCTCGTAGCCGAGGCTCCAGTCGCGCTCTCCCAGGCGTTCGTGGGTGAAGAAGTCGACCGCGAAGTTGTGCCCCACGAACTCGGTGAAGCCACGCCGCAGGGGGTGCCACTGCCGCTGGAAATGACCCAGGTGCCACTTGCCGAAGATGCCCCGGTGCTTGTACCCCGCACGCTCGAGGACCTCGGGCAGCATGACCTCGCCCGGGTCGAGTCCGTAGTCCCGCCAGGGCGCGATCGCCGCGCGCATGAGACCGGCATGGATCGGATAGCGCCCCGTCATGATGCCGGCACGCGTCGGCGAGCAGACCGGCGCCGTGTAGAAGCGCGACAGCAGCACGCCGTCGCGGGCGATGCTGTCGATGTGCGGCGTCGCGATGTCCGTGCCGTGCAGGCTGACGTCGTAACGTCCGAGATCGTCGGGCAGGATGAGGACGATGTTGGGTGGGCCGGCCGCCTCGTTTCCGGCGGCCGCCCACGCCCACATCACCGGCACCACCAGCGCGGCAACGAGCGCGCGGTGCATGCAACCGCCCCGCGGGCCCGTCCGATGTCGAACCTGTCCTGCCATGCCCTTCCCTCCCGCCGCGACGCTGCTTGGCGGTATGCTCCCATGTTTGCCGCATGCGAGGAACGCCCATGCTCATGCCGAACGCCCTGCGCGAGAAGCTGGACCGCGATATGCCGACGGTCAGCACGCACTTCCTCTTCGCCGACGCCGACATCCCGGAGATCATCGGCGACACGGGGCTCTTCGACTACGCGGAGTTCGTCGCGGAGTACTCGACATTCGACATGGGGTTCCTCTACCACCTCGCCCGCGCCGGCCAGTGCGGCGGGAACCTGCCGCTCATGATCAAGCTCGACCAGGAAGGCCAGGGGTTCTGGGCGCAGGCGGCGCTCGGCGCCGGGTTCAAGGCGGTGCTCTTCACCGACATCCGTACGCCCGAGGACGTCGACGTCTGTCACCGCGTGATGGCCCCGGACACCCCCAACACCGGCGGCGCCATGGGCGTGAAGTTGCGGCGTCCGGCGTTGACGAGCTACGACACGACGGCCTACCTCGCCGACCTCGAGTCCATCGTGTTCGCCATCATGATCGAGAAGAACGTCACCGTGGAGAACATCGACGCGGTCATGGAGCGGGCCCGGGAACGCGGGGTCGACATGACCCAGTGGGGACCCGCCGACTTCAGCTTTTCCCGCGGCAACCCGGGCCTCCAGGGTACGCCGGAGATCCGCGCCTTCGAGGAACTGGTCATCGCCAAGTCCCTCGAGTACGGCATCCGCCCCCGCGCCGAGATCGGCGCCGTCGAGCAGGCGAAGCGCTACATCGATCTCGGCGTGCGCGACTTCTGCATCGGCTGGGACCGGTTCATCGTGCGTGCCGCGTTCGCGGAACTCGGCGAGGGGATGCGGAAGCTGACGGAGGGGCTGTAGCCTGCCACCAACTTCAGACGTCTGGCATTGCGGTCTTGATGGTTGCCGCCTGACGCGCCGCGCCAAAAGTCTCGCCCACGACATTCATGAGTTCGGCATTGCCGCTCACGGTCACCGGTTGGTCGGCTTCGCCATCCTCGCCCGCACCGAGCTTCTTCATGAAGTTGATGTACTCAGCGTAGTCCCCGGTGAACTTCAGATCGGGCTCGGTCCGAGGCGGTTCCAGTGAAAACCGCACACCGCGCTCCGGATCGAAAAGGACCTGCCACCACTCGGTTCCTCCCCGCAGCGAGTCCGTGAGTTCGTACACCATCAAATAACTACGATCCAGCTTGGCGGCTGCGGCTCGCGAGGCCTCATCCGCAGCGAGCCGGCGATTCATCTGAAAGACATGCGTCTGCGACATGAAGCCGGGCTCGGGCGAGCCGGCCGCAAAGTCCCGCACATGGGCAAAGTCCAGATCGGTTACCTCGGGGTACTCGGCGCGAAAGACCGCGTCGAGCCCACCGCCCTCCCCGCTCAGGTAGAAGTCAAAGAATCGCTGCACGAACTGATTCATGATATCGACCATCCGTTCACCATCGATGGTGCCCAGGGAGGCGCCGCCGTCGGCTTCGGCTTCGCGAACCGCGGGTGGCAGCAGCACACCGTCGGTATATGCGATGTGCGTGGCGCCTCTTGTCTCCACGCGGAAGATATCGGGATTGCTTCCCATGGTGGCCAGCGGTTCATAAACGAATTCGG
>JAPPHP010000452.1 GCA_028821035.1 Gammaproteobacteria bacterium
AGTTGTTCGAAGGAGATGCCGTCATGCACACTGCACGTTGAACAGCTCCCTCAGTCGCCCACCGCCGTGATGAGGAAGTCGGCTTCCTCGCAGAGCGCTTCCAGGCGATCGGGGCGACACGGGTTGCCGGCGTTGCGCTTGTCGAAGAAGTCGACTTCCCGGCAGCCGTGGCGGTCGGCGAACAGCGCCGCGGTCTCCCGCAGCAGCACGTCGGCGTTGTGTTTCCCGTTCGTCAGCAGCGCTATCCGCTGGCCGTCGAGAGTCTCGAGGCGTGGCGCCAGGCTGCGCTCGATGGGGGTTCCGGACCCTCCCGGGTCCATGAGGCGAATGGTCATGGGTCCTCCCTTCCGTAACGCCCGTGCCCCAAGCCTACCTCAATCGAGGGCCCCTCAATCGAGGGCAGCCACCCGGTCCCGCAACGCGGGGCAGTCCAACACGGACAGCACGCTGATGCGCTCCGTCACCGGATAGGAGGCCGTGCCGGGGCACACGACGAACAGTTGGTCCAGGCGTAGCCGTGTTCACGAGGTTGTACATGCTCCTGCTCACGTCGGGCGCCTTGCTGAACGACGAGAACCCGAAGGACATTGAACACGTGCGGCGCCCGTTGCATCTCGTCGAGAACCACCAGGCCACGCGGTGCGCGCAGCACCATTTCCGGGTTGGCCAGGCTTTACCTTGAAAATTCGGAGTTGGCATCCGAATTCTCGAGGTTCAGAGGCGTGGCCGGCAGTCAACAGTCGATGCACACCCCGATGGGCTTGTGCTGCATGAGCGAGCCGCGGCCCCGGCTCCACGACGGAACGAACGCGGAGTGTCCGCCCGCGTCGGCACCGGCCACGGTGATCAGGATGTCGTCCGCGACCATGCCGCGGTGCATGTCCTCGCGCCCCTGGTGCTCGTACACCTGCGGCACGAATTTGGCGACGGCCTTCATGTCCGCCACCGACCGCTTCGCGTGCTCGAACAGGTACTCGCGGGCGTCGGCCCGGCTCCACCCCGTGCCCGCGACGATCTCCGCATGCTCCGGGGACAGGATCACGACGGACTGGCCGGCGGTGATCGCCCCGAGATTCGCCATGGAGTCGGCCACGCAGTCGAGGATCGATTCCGGCGTGTTGCCGCCGTGGTTCTCCACGTTGCAGAAGCCCGCGCCGGCGAACACCGTCACGCTCGAGATGTCCTCCCCATAGCCCTGCTCTACGTGCAGCGGCGCCCAGGGGCAACGGTCGGCGCGCTCCGCGATGCAGAACGAGTACTTGCCGGGGTGCCCCTGGGTCGACTGGTCCGCGATGCCGGGGATCATCTCGAAGACGTTCATCACGATGAGGCGCATCGCGCGGCCGATCGTCGCGTTGGCCCGGTTGCCGGGGCCGAACACGTTTCCCGCACTGTTCATGCCGAGGTCCGTCACGGCGGGGCCGCTCACGACGAGGAGCTGCGCGGAGCCCCCCGTACTCGCCGTCGAGGCATGGAAGTTGTAGCCGGGTTCGTTGGCCGCCTCCAGCGCCGCGACGATCACCGGGAAGTACTCCGGCAGGCAGCCGGCCATCACCGCGTTCACCGCCGCGGACAGGATCGTGCACTCGTTCCCGGTAGCCGGGTGCGTCGCGACCACGGTCTCCGGCGGACGGCCCTCCATCGCGGCCATCGCCTCGATCCTGCCAGTCTCGGGCGGAACGACCGGAAGCCCGTCCGTCCAGCCCTGCTCATAGCAGAACTCGATGGCGTCGAGGGCGTCGCCCTCCACGTCGTGGGTGGTTGCGAGTCCTTCGATGGACATGGTCAGGCGACCTCTGTAGTGGCGTCGTCCGCCCGGACGACGATCGTGCCGGCAAGGTAGTCGTGCAGGCAGCGCCGTCGCTCTCCGAAGATGAACAGCGGATCCACCAGCGCAAGGATCGGACCCGCGAACGGCACCTGCGTGATGGCCTGCACCACGATGAACCGCAGGCCGTACGATTTGACGAGGGGAACGATCTCCCGCGTGCGGGTATCCACGATGCGCACCCCAACCAGCCGCTTGCCCACCGTCTGGCCCCGCGTCACCAGCCACCGTCCGTTGATCACGCCGAAAACGACGATGCTCAGCAGCAGGACCGAAACCACGGCCGTGGAGTCCTGCCGCATGACCCCTTCGAACCATCCCAGCGCATAGGCTATGCCGCCCGCAACGGCCCCAACGATGATCGCGTCGATCAGATAGGCGCCGAGCCGGGCGCCCCGACCGGCGAGGTCTTCCTCGGCCGTTCCACCTTCGATGTCCCTCGTGTCAGGCTCGCTCATGGAGTCCCTTCCCAATCAGCATGAATGGCGCCTAGCGTAGCACCGCAAGGGCTCTCAGGCCGGCTCGACGACCACGGCGTCACCGATCGGCTCGGTGCAACGCGAACCCTTGTTGCGGGCGTTGCCGACGTAACTCGACACGGGCACCGCGGCGAGTACGCCGGGGAGCCGCGGAGCGAACAGCTCGCGGAGCGCACCGGAAGGCATCTCGTGGTCCATCCACACCTCCGCGTCGGCGCTCGACAGCATCAGGGGCTGGCGGTCGTGCAACCACTCGAGCTTCGGATGCACGGGCGTCGTCACGACCGCGAAGCTGTACAGCACTTCCTCTGTCTTGCGGTCTCGCCATCGGTCCCAGACGCCGCCGAGCAGCAGTGGGCCTCCGCCGGCCGGCTCGACGTGATACGGCAACCGCCCGAGCGGCGAGTCCGTCCACTCGTAGAACCCGTCCACCGGCACGACGCACCGGCGGTAACGGAACGGGTCGCGGAACGTGCCGCTCTTCTCGAGGTTCTCGCACTTCGCGTTGAACGTCGCGTAGCGCGGCTTGGCGGTCTTCGACCAGTACGGCGTCAGCCACCAGCGGGCCCCGAGCGCCGCGTACCCCTCGGCCTTCCAGCGCACGATCCAGGCGGTCTCGGTCGGCGCGGTGTTGAGGTTCTCTTCACCCGGGAACGGCTCGCCCGTCATCGCGAGGAACACGTCCTCGACCACCTTGCGCGTCGTGCTGAACCGCCCGCACATGGACCTCTCCGGTCGTCGCCTCGGCGCATCATAGCGTTCGGCGCGCTGACGGGCGTCCCGGCGGCAGCGGTCATGGCTTGCATTCCAATAGCCCATCGGCTATACGCCTCGCATGGTGCTTGCGAGCCTGGTGTTCGAGGCGCGACGCCGCGCCGGTCTGACGCAGGCGGCACTCGCCGCCCGAGCCGGGGTCCCGCAATCGACCGTCGCGCGGATCGAGACGCGTGCCAGGTCCCCGTCAGCCGCGATGGTCGAACGGCTCGTCACCGCGGCCGGATTCGAACTGCGGGTCGGCTTGGGACAGCCTGACACGGCCACAGCTTCGTTGGTCGAGCGCACCCTGCGGCGCACTCCGGCCGAACGCCTTGCCGACGCCACACGCGCGGGGCGGTTCGTGTTGCGGGCAAGGGCCCAGCTACGCCCGGGCGGCAGTGGCGGCACCTGAGTTCGATCCCGAACGGTTGCTGGCCGCGCTCGCGGACGGCGGCGTCCAATGCGTGCTGATCGGCGGCATGGCCGCGATCGTGCACGGCGACGTTGGTGTCACCCTCGATCTCGACATCGCCCCCGCGTTTGACGACGACAACGTCGAACGGCTGGCCGCGGTGTTGCGCGGGCTGCAGGCACGAATCCGGGTGGAGGACGAACCGGAGGGGTTGCCTTTCGACTGCTCGGCCGAGTTCCTGCGGAATCTGGGCCCGGAGGGGATCCTCAACCTGACCACGTCATGCGGCGACCTGGATCTGACGTTCACTCCGAGCGGCACCGGGGGCTACGAAGACCTCCGCCGCGATGCCTTGTCGCTCCCCGTGGGCGGCGCCACGATGCTGGTCGCGTCGTTGCCGGACGTCATACGCTCCAAGGAGGCCGCGGGACGAGACAAGGACCGCGTCGCGTTACCCCGATTGCGCGCGCTACTGGAGCGGCTGCAAACACGTCCACGGACGGGCGCCGACGATCCGGACGGCCCTGGGTAGTCGGGGCAGCGCCGGGGTCGGGCGATGGCTTTGGCGGCGCTTGTCGGCGTGATAACTTTACGCCGCCGCGCGGGCGCACCACGCCCGTGCGGGCGCACCTTCCAGGTTCCGACTGGCCAAGAGACAGGTTTCATGACAGCGATCGACGACTTCCGCAGCGAGACGCGCGAATGGCTCGCCGCCAATTGCCCTTCCGGCGCACGCGGGCCCGGACCGGTCCCCACCGGCAGCACGAAGATCCGCATCCACGACGCCGACACCGAACTCTGGCTCGAGCGCATGGTCGAGAAGGGCTGGACGGCCCCGACGTGGCCGGTGGAGTACGGCGGCGGCGGACTCTCCAACGACGAGTACATGGTGCTCATCCAGGAGATGCGGCGCATCGACGCCCGCGCACCCCTGGCCGGCATGGGCACGTCGCTCATCGGCCCGACCCTGCTCGAATACGGTACCGACGAACAGAAGCAGCGGCACATCCCGCCGATCGTGCGCGCCGAGAGGGCGTGGTGCCAGGGCTACAGCGAACCGAGTTCCGGGTCGGACCTGGCGAGCCTGCGCACGCGCGCCGAGGACCACGGTGACCACTTCGTCGTCAACGGCCAGAAGATCTGGACGTCGGGCGCCCAGTTCGCGGACTGGATCTTCGCCCTGGTGCGCACCGACCCCGACGTGCCGAAACACCAGGGCATCAGCTTCGTGCTGATGGACATGCACCAGCCCGGCATCACCGTGCGGCCCATCCGCCTCATCAGCGGCAACTCGCCGTTCTGCGAGACCTTCTTCGACAACGCCATCGCCCGCAAGGAGGATCTCGTCGGCGAACTGAACAAGGGCTGGACGGTCGGCAAACGCCTGCTGCAGCACGAGCGCGGCAGCATGGCGTCGCTGGTCGGCGGCGGCGTGGCGGCGGACGCCGGACCCACCCTCGAGGGCGAGGCGAAGTCGTATGCGGGCGAAGACGACGGGCGCATCGCCGACCCGGACCTGCGCCACGAGGTCGTCACCCACAACATGAACGACCTGGCGTTCCGCCTGACCCAGCGGCGCGCGGTGGAGGAGGCGCGCGGCGGCGGCACGCCCGGCCCGGCCACGTCGATCTTCAAGATGTACGGCACGGAGCTGCAGCAGGAGAAGTCGTCGCTGTTCGTCTCCATGCGCGGCACCCGGGGGCTCGGCTGGTCCGGCGACGCGTTCGACGAGCAGTCCCTGGAGGACACCCGCACGTGGCTCTCCAATCGCGCCGCGTCGATCTACAGCGGCTCGAACGAGATCCAGCGCAACATCATCGCCAAGCGCGTCCTCGGGCTGCCGGATTGACCCGAGCGGCGGCGGCCGCCCTGGTCCTGGTGGCGGCCGCGGCGTTCCCCGCGACGACGGCTCCCATTCCCGAATCACCCGACCAGTCCGCCGCCCCCGCGCCGCCCGTGGCGGACGTGCGTCCGCACCGCTACACGCGGCACGGCGTGACCATCGAGGACCCGTACGCCTGGCTGCGGGACGCGGACTATCCGACGGTCGACGACCCCGAGGTGCTCGCCTACCTGCGGGCGGAGAACGCGTACTTTGACGCCGTGATGGCGCCCGTCCAGCCGCTGGTGGAGGAACTGTTCGAGGAGATCAAGGCGCGCGAGAAGCCGGACGACGCCTCGGTCCCCCTGCGCGAGGGCGCGTACTTCTACCAGTGGCGCTTCGAGTCCGGCGCACAGTACCGGACCTGGACGCGCTGGCCCGCGGACGACCCGGACGCGGTGGAGACGATCCTCGACGAACCCGCGCTCGCCGAGGGACAGGAGTACTTCGCCCTCGGCTCGATGTCGGTGAGCCACGACGGCCGCTACCTCGCCTACAGCACCGACACGAGCGGTGGCGAGCGATACACCATGCGCGTCAAGGACCTTCGCGACGGGCGCATCCTCGACGAGCGCATCGAGGACACCCACGGCGACGCCGTCTGGGCCGCGGACGACCGCACCTTCTTCTACCTCGTAATGAACGAGCACTGGCGGTCGCACCAGGTGCGGCGCCACGTCGTCGGCACGCCGGCGGAGGCCGACGAGATCGTCTACACGGAGGCGGACAGCGGCTTCTGGGTCGGTCTCGGGGAAGCCTCGTCGAAGCGCTACGTCGTCATCTCCACCGGCGACCAGGTCACCAGCGAGTCGTACCTCGTTCCCGCGGAGCGGCCCACCGCAGAGCCCGCGCTGGTCGCTGCGCGGCGGGAAGGCCACGACTACGACATCGACCACCAGGGCGACCGTTTCGTCATTCGGACGAACGATCTCCACAAGAACTTCCGCCTGGCGGTCGCGCCGGACGGCGCCTTCGCGGAAGAACGCTGGACGGCGCTGCTGGAGGGTTCGGACACCGTCTACATCCGTGGCTTCCAGTGCTTTCGCGACTGGATCGCCGTCGAGGAACGGGTTGAGGGCATCGACCAGGTACGGTTCCTCGACCGCACGGGTGGCACGCACCGCGTGGCGCTGCCCGAGCCGCTCCATACGGTCGGCCTCGGCGCGAACGAGGAGTACGACGCCACCGAGGTGCGCCTGCACTACGCCTCGATGGTCACGCCCGACACCGTCTTCGACTACGGCGTCCCGGACCGGCGGCTCGCCTCGCGCAAGGTCCGCGAGATCCCGAGCGGCTACGACGCGCCGCGCTACACCAGCGAGCGCGTCCTCGCCCCGGCGCGGGACGGCGCGGCGGTTCCCGTCTCGATCGTACGCCGCACGGACACCCCCCTCGACGGATCGGCGCCGTTGTACCTCTACGGCTACGGCGCATACGGGGCCGCCATCCCGCCCTCCTTCTCGGCGACCCGCCTCTCGCTGCTGGACCGGGGCTTCGTTTACGCCATCGCGCACGTCCGGGGCGGGAGCGAACTCGGACGTTCGTGGTACGAACAGGGCAAGCTCGCGGACCGCACCAACACGTTCAACGACTTCGTGGACGTGGCTCGGCACCTGATCGAGGCAGGATTCGTGCGACCCGGCCGTATCGCGATCGCCGGCGGCAGCGCCGGGGGCGAGCTGATGGGCGCCGTGGTCAACCAGGCGCCGGAACTCTGGGGCGCGGTCGCGGCGCATGTCCCGTTCGTGGACGTCCTGAACACGATGCTCGACGACACGCTGCCGCTGACCCCCGGCGAGTGGCCCGAATGGGGCAACCCGATCGAGGACCCCGACGCCTTCGCGCTGATCCGTTCGTATTCGCCCTACGACCAGCTCCGGCCGGGGGCCTATCCCCCGATGCTCGTCACCGCGGGGCTGAGCGATCCCCGCGTGACCTACTGGGAACCGGCGAAGTACGTCGCGAAGCTGCGCGCGCTCAAGACGGACGACAACCCGCTGGTGCTCAAGACCAACATGGGCGCCGGCCACGGCGGCAAGTCCGGGCGTTACGACGCGCTGTACGAGGTGGCGGAGGAGTACGCCTTCCTGTTGATGGTGATGGGGATATCGGAGGGCTGAGCGTCCGCCCGCGGCCGGCATCAGGTCAGTCGGCCAACTCCTCCCGAAAGTCCGGATGCGCGATGGCGATGAGCGCTTCAACGCGCTCTTCCGCCGTCTTCGTCCCCAGGTCGGCGACGCCGAACTCGGTCACGACCAGGTCGACATCGGTGCGCAAAGCCGTCGCCATCTCAACCCGGGGCACGATGCGCGACACGGTGCCGCCCCGCGCGGTCGCGTTCATCGCCACGATGGACCGCCCGCCCTCCGACGCCCGGGCGCCGCGCATGAAATCGACCGCGCCGCCGGTGCCGGATAGCTGCCGGCCGCCCGCCACCTCCGCGTTGATCTGACCGAAGAGGTCCACCTCCACCGCGGAGTTGACAGAAACGAAGTTGTCGATCCGGCGGATGACGCTGAGCTCGTGGGTGTGGTCGGCTCCGACGAACATCACGTCCGGTCGCCCGGCGAGCCATTCGTGCAGGCGCTCGGAACCCAGGGCCAGGCCGGCCACGTGGCGGCCCGCATCGATGTTCTTGCATGCGCCGGTCACGTTCCCCGCCTCGATGAGGGCCATGCCGCCGTCGTCGATCAGGCCACCGTGCATGCCGAGGTCGTTCCGGTCCCCGAGCGCGCCGAGGATGGCCATCGGGATGGCGCCGATGCCCGTCTGTATGCAGTCGCCGTCGCGCACCAGGCTGGCCACGTGCGCGCCGATCCGCGCGGCGGCCTCGTCCGGCTCGCCCGGCGCAACGGTCCCCGGTGGCCGGTCCGACTCGATCACGTAGTCCACGCGCTCCGCATCGATCCGCATGCCCCCGGCCGCCGCGGCAAGCCCGAGGTTCAGCTCCGCCACGACGAGACGGGACGACTCGAGGGCGGCGCCCACGAAGTCGACGTTCGGCCCGCACACCAGACCACCGTCCGCCGCGCGGGCGACCTGGATGAGTGCGACGTCGAGGGGCCCGCCGCGCAGGTACTCGAACACGAACCGCATCTGCATGGGCAGGAACCGTGCGCGCGAGCGGCGCAGGTCCGGCGTCATGAAGAACGTGATCATGTCCGCTTCGGCGTCGAGCGCCGTGAAGTCGAAGCGGTTCAGGCCCGGCAGCGGGAACTGCAG
>JAPPHP010000136.1:0-3420 GCA_028821035.1 Gammaproteobacteria bacterium
TCGCCGTCCTGGTGAGCGCGAGCGAGCCCCTCATCCTGCTCTTCGTCGAGGACCGGGACAGCGCCGACATGGTGGCGATGGCCACGGAGTTCGTCGCCTGGGTCTGGCCCCTGTTCCTGTTCGCGGGAGTCAACATGCTGATCTCGGGATACCTGACGGCCATTCATCGCCCTTTCCAGTCGGGGGTCGTGGCGCTGTGCCGCAGCCTGGTCTTGCCGGCGGCGTTCCTGGCCCTCGGGTTCTGGCTGCTTTCCGGGTACCGCTTCGTCGTAGCCCTGCCGGTGGCGGAGGGCGCGACGTGCGTCCTGGCGCTCGTCCTGTTCCTGCGGCATCTGCCACGGAAGGCGGTGAGCAGCTTGGTGGGGCGCGCGCAAATGACCGACACTTGCGGGACTCGACGAGACTTGCCCTGATGGACGACGCGTACTGGATGGAGCGGGCGCTCGCGCAGGCGCACCGCGCGCGGACGCTGGGCGAGGTCCCGGTCGGCGCGGTCCTGGTCGCGGATGGCCGCGCCATCGGCACGGGTCACAACGCCCCGGTCTCGACCCGCGACCCGACGGCCCACGCCGAGATCGGCGCGCTGCGCTCGGCGGCGGAAGCGCGCGGCAACTACCGCCTGCCCGGCACCGTGCTGTACGTGACGGTCGAGCCGTGCACGATGTGCGTGGGGGCGATCGTGCACGCCCGTGTCGCGCGCGTCGTCTTCGGCGCGGCCGAGCCCAAGGCGGGGGCGTCCGACCTCTTCGCGGACGCGCGTTACAACCATCGCGTGGCGGTGACCGGGGGCGTGCTGGCGGTGGAGTGCGGTGCGCTCCTCTCGGCTTTCTTCCGGTCGCGGCGCGGCTCCGTATAATCGTTCCGTGCCCGCCGCCACCCAGAGCAACGCTTCAGTCCAGGTCCTGGCGGGGCCTCCGGCCTACACTCCCGCCCGCCTCGCGAAACGCCTGGCCGCACTGCGTGCGATCGACCCGGCGGTGCGTGGCGTGTACGCGGAGTTCGTGCATTTCCTCGACGTCGACGGCGTGCTCAATGCCGACGAGGCCGACGTCGTGGCGGCGCTTCTTGCCTACGGTCCCCGGCACGACCTGGCGCCGCATGTCGGTACGCGGGTGTGCACGGTGACGCCGCGGCCCGGCACGATCTCGCCGTGGTCCAGCAAGGCGACGGACATCTTCCGGCGCTGTGGTCTCGACAGGGTGCGCCGGGTCGAACGCGGCGTCCGCTGGTTCGTGGAAGGCGGGGCCCATACGGACATCGCCGCCGTCCTCCACGACCGCATGACGGAGGTCGCCCGGGGCGAGGAGCGCTTCGACGACGTCTTCGCCGAGGGACAGCCGCGGCTGGTGGTGCGTACGGGGAGGAGCGAAGCGGCGCTGCGCGAGGCGAACAGGCGCCTGGGGCTCGCCCTCTCGCCGGACGAGATCGTCTACCTGGCGGCGCAGTACGCGGACCTCGACCGGGAGCCGACGGACATCGAACTGATGATGTTCGCGCAGGCCAACTCCGAGCACTGCCGGCACAAGATCTTCAACGCCACCTGGGAGGTGGACGGGGCGGCATCGGAACACACGCTGTTCGGGATGATCCGCAACACCTACCGCCGCATCAACGGCGCGGGGATCCTGTCGGCGTACTCGGACAACGCCGCCGTCATCGAGGGCGGCCGCGCGAACCGCTTCTTCGCGGATGTCGGGAGCGGCGTCTACGGGTCGGTTCGGGAACCCGTACACGTGCTCATCAAGGTCGAGACGCACAACCACCCCACCGCCATCGCCCCGTATCCGGGCGCCGCGACGGGCTCGGGCGGGGAGATTCGCGACGAGGGCGCGGTCGGACGCGGTTCCAAGCCGAAGGCGGGACTCGCGGGTTTCACCACGTCGCACCTCAACGTGCCCGGCGACCCGCAGCCCTGGGAACTCCCCATCGGGAAGCCGGGGCGCATCGTCAGCGCGCTCGAGATCATGCTCGATGGGCCCATCGGCGCCGCGGCCTTCAACAACGAGTACGGCCGGCCCGCGCTCGGGGGTTACTTCCGGACGTTCGAGGCCGAGAACGACAGCGTCGCGGATCGCTACTGGGGCTACCACAAGCCCGTGATGATCGCCGGCGGCGTCGGCAACGTCCGCGCGGAACACGTCGATGCGGCGGACGTCCCGGTCGGAGCGCGGCTCATCGTGCTCGGCGGGCCCGCGATGCTGATCGGCCTCGGCGGCGGGGCGGCTTCGAGCATGGCGTCCGGAGAGAGCGACTCGGAACTCGACTTCGCCTCGGTGCAGCGGGACAACGCGGAGATGCAGCGCCGCTGCCAGGAGGTCATCGACCGCTGTTGGGCGCTGGGGGCGGTCAACCCGATCCGGCTGATTCACGACGTGGGCGCCGGCGGGCTGAGCAACGCCCTGCCCGAACTGGTCGCCGACGCGGGCCGGGGCGGACGTTTCGAACTGCGGGACGTGCCGAGCGCGGACGGGGCCATGTCGCCGATGGAGATCTGGTGCAACGAGGCGCAGGAACGCTACGTCATGGCGGTGGCGGACGAGGACCTGCCCCGGTTCCGCGAGATCTGCGAGCGCGAGCGCTGCCCCTACGCGGTCGTGGGCACGGCGCAGGCCGAGTCGCGTCTGACCGTCACGGACCGGGACCTGGACGACGTTCCCGTGGACCTGCCGCTCGCGACGCTGCTCGGGAAGCCTCCGGCGATGCACCGGTCGTTCGCCCGCCGCGAGCGCGCAGCCGTGCCAGTCGATCTCGAGGGTGTCGCGCTCCCGGACGCGCTCGCGCGCGTGCTGCGGTTCCCGGCGGTCGCATCGAAGAAGTTCCTCGTCACGATCGGCGACCGCAGCATCACCGGGCTCGTCGCGCGCGACCAGATGGTCGGGCCGTTCCAGGTCCCGGTGGCCGATGTCGCGGTCACGCTGGCCGACTACGACGGCTTTTCGGGCGAGGCGATGGCGATGGGGGAGCGTTCCCCGCTCGCCGTGGTGGATCCTGCGGCGGCCGCACGCATGGCCGTGGCGGAGGCGCTGACGAACCTGGCCGCGGCGCCCATCGAGGGGCTGTCGCGGGTGGTGCTGTCGGCCAACTGGATGGCGGCCGCCGGCTTCGAGGCCGAGGACCAGGCCCTCCATGACGCGGTCGCTGCGGTGGGGCTCGAACTGTGTCCGGCGCTCGGCATCGCCGTCCCGGTAGGCAAGGACAGCCTGTCCATGCGGACGCGCTGGACGGCCGACGGGACCGAACGCGAGGTCGTCTCGCCGGTGACGCTCAACGTCACGGCCTGCGCGCCGGTAGCGGACGCGCGCGGGACGCTGACGCCGGTACTCGACGACGAGACCTACCCGGCGCTGGTGCTGGTCGAACCGCCCTTCGCGCGCCAGCACCGTCTCGGCGGCAGCGCGCTGGCGCAGTGCTACGGGCAGG
>JAPPHP010000136.1:3430-8514 GCA_028821035.1 Gammaproteobacteria bacterium
GGGGCCCGCCCGCCGGCCGCCCCCCCCCCCCGCCTCGGCGGCAGCGTCCTGGCCCAGTGCCACGGGCAACTGGGGACCCCGGTCCCGGACGTCGACGATCCGGGTGGTCTCCGCGACCTCATCGACTTCGTGCAACGCGCGCGCCGCGAGTTCCGCGTGCTCGCCTATCACGACCGCTCCGACGGCGGGCTCATCGTGACGCTCCTCGAGATGGCGTTCGCCGGGCGGGTCGGACTCGAGGTGACCGAAACGGGTCTCGACGCGCTCTTCGCGGAGGAGATCGGGGTGGTGCTGGCCGTGCCGAAGGCCCAGCGCGCCGCGCTCGCGGCCGCCGCCACGGAGGCGGGCCTGCACGCGAGCCCCGTCGCCTTGCCGCGCCACGACGACCGGGTGCGCATCGGCGAGTACGAGACCACGCGTGCCGCGCTCGAGCGGCTGTGGAGCGAGACCAGCTACCGCATGCAGTCCCTGCGGGACGACCGGGGCTGCGCGGAGGAGGAGTTCGAGGGCATCGACCTGGGCGCCTACCGGTCCGTGACGCGTCTCGGCTTCGACGCGCGCAAGGACGTGGCGGCGCCCTTCGTGGCGACGGGAGCGCGGCCGCGCGCCGCAATCCTCAGGGACCAGGGAGTCAACGGGCAGGTGGAGATGGCCGCGGCCTTCCACCGTGCCGGCTTCGAGGCGGTGGACGTGCACATGTCGGACCTCTTCGAGCAACGCCGCTCCCTTGCGGACTTCGCGGTGCTGGCGACATGTGGGGGGTTCTCGTACGGAGACGTCCTCGGCGGCGGTGGCGGGTGGGCCAAGTCCATCCTCTTCGACGCCCGCGTCCGCGACGTGTTCGCTGCTTTCTTCGCGCGGTCCGACACGCTGACGCTGGGCGTCTGCAACGGCTGCCAGATGCTCTCGCAGATCAAGTCACTCGTCCCGGGCGCGGTGGCATGGCCCAGGTTCGTCCGCAACCGCTCCGAGCAGTTCGAGGGCCGGTCCGTGGTCGTGCGGGTAGGCTCCACGGGCTCGCCCTGGCTCGAGGGCATGGTCGGCAGCGTCCTGCCGATCGCGGTGGCGCACGGGGAGGGACGCGTGGAGTTCGACGCGCCGGAGTGGGACTCCCGGCAGGCGCGGACCGTGTTGCGCTACGTGGACGGTATCGGCCAGCCGACGGAGCGCTATCCGCTGAATCCGAACGGTTCGCAGGGCGGTGTTGCCGGGCTCACCTCGATCGACGGGCGCGCCCTCATCATGATGCCGCATCCCGAACGGGTGTTCCGCGCGATCCAGCACTCCTGGTGCCCGCCGGAGTGGGAAGGCGACGGACCGTGGCTGCGGCTCTTCCGCAACGCCCGCGTCGCCCTCGGCTGACCTCCGGCTGGCCCGACGAGCGCCTGTGCGGACGCTCCCTCCAGAGTTGGACCTGCCGACCGCCACCGACGTGGAGCGCGCGGCGGGGCGCATCCGTCCGTTCGCCCGGCGCACGCCCGTCCTGACCGCCACGTCGCTGGACGCGCTGTTCGGCGTGCGGCTCTTCTTCAAGTGCGAGAACTTCCAGCGCGTCGGCGCGTTCAAGTTCCGCGGCGCCTGCAACGCCGTGCAGTCGCTGTCCGAGGCCGACGCCGCCCGCGGCGTGGCGACGCACTCCTCGGGCAACCACGGCGCGGCGCTCGCCCTGGCCGCCCGGCTTCGCGGCGTGCCCTGCACGGTGGTCGTGCCGCGCAGCGCGCCGGAGGTCAAGCGGGCCGCCGTCGCGGCGTACGGCGCGGACGTCGTCCTGTGCGAACCGACGCTGGAGGCACGGGAGACGACGCTCGCGAAGGCGGTCGCGGAGTCCGGCCAGGTGGTCGTGCATCCCTACGACGACGCGCGCGTGATCGCGGGACAGGGGACCGCGGCGCTCGAGCTGGTCCACGAAGTCCCGGACCTGGACATCCTGCTCGTTCCGATCGGGGGCGGCGGACTCGCTTCGGGCACGGCGCTGGCGGTGCGCGGGGCATCTCCCGGGACATCTCCCGGGACATCTCCGGGGACCAGAGTCGTGGCGGTCGAGCCGCTGGGCGCCGACGACGCGTACCGGTCGTTCCGTAGCGGCGAGCTGCTACCCTCCATCGCCCCCGACACCATCGCGGACGGCCTCCTCACGTCCCTCGGCGTGCGGAACTTCGAGCTGGTAAGGCGCCACGTCGACGACATCGTGCGGGTCTCCGAAGAGGCCATCGCCCGCGCGATGCGACTGGTCTGGGAGCGCATGAAGATCGTCGTCGAGCCGTCCGCCGCCGTGCCCCTCGCCGCGTTGCTGGACGGCGCGCTCGACGGGCTGGCCGGACAGCGCGTCGGCATCGTCCTCTCCGGCGGCAACGTGGACCTCGATCGCCTGCCCTGGTAACGGGCGGGAACAGGGGGAGCTACCGTGGACTGGGCGACCCTGGCCGCCTTCCTCGCGATGGTCGCGATCGGGACCTACGTCCAGGCCGTGACCGGCTTCGCGATGGCCCTCGTGCTGATGGCGCTGGTCGCGGCGTTCGGACTGCTGCCGATCCCGGCAGCCGCGGCGGTGACCGCGCTCCTCACCGCCACGATGGCGGCGGCGTTCCTGCACGGGCAATGGCGCCTGGTGGACAGGCGCCTCGTCTGGCCTTTGCTCATCGGCAATGCCCCGGGAGTGCTGTGCGGTCTCGCGCTGCTGACCTGGCTCGGCGCGCGCGAAATGGAAGTCGTGCGGCTCGTGTTCGGGCTGTTCGCCGTGACCGCGGGCGCGTCCGTGATCCTGCGCCCGGTGCCGCGCCCCGGGCGGTCCCCGCGGTGGGAAACCGGCGTCTTCGGTGGGCTCGGCGGCGTGTTCGCGGGCCTGTTCGCGGTGGGCGGACCCGTCATGGCGTATCACCTCTACCGCCAGCCGGTCGCGCTCGCCGAGGTCCGGGCGACGCTGGCGGTCCTGTTCCTCGTCGGCAACGCGGGGCGCTCGGTGGCGGTCGGCGCCACGGGAGACCTCGACGCGACGACGCTGACGCTGTTCGCCGCCGGACTGCCGGTCGTGTTCGCGTTCACGGCCCTGGGCCGCAGGTTCCCGCCGTCGCTTTCCGACGGGAACATGCGGCGATTGAGCAGTGTGCTGGTGGTCGCGGTGGGCGCCTTTGTCGGAGGGACGGCGATCCTGAGGCTGGCGGGGTAGCGATCCGGTTGTATCGCCGGGGGGTTAGTGTCGCTCCGTCGTCCGGTCCTCCAGTTCGTAGAACTCCCCGAGCCCTGCCAGGTCCGAGAACTCGCGATAGACGGCGAACCGCCGGGCGAGGGGGACGCCGGTGTCTCCGTCGCGCTGGTAGGCGGCGTGGGCGGCGCGCATGGCGTCCACGGCCACGGTATGCGCGGTGAAAGGGTCGATCACCAGGCGCCAGCCCAGGCTTCGCCACGCGTCGGGCGAACGCGCGTCCATGGCCGCGATGGTGGCGACCGGCACCGGAACGCGTTGGGCGGCCTGCGCCCACTCCTCGTCGTTCGAGGGCATCAGCATGACCAGGTCCGCCCCGGCGTCGCCGTAGGCGAGACAGCGCTCGACGGCCGCTTCGAAACTCTCGTTGCGGACCGCCCCCGTGCGGGCGACGACGACGAAGTCCGGGTCGCGCCGGGCGTCGACGGCGGCGCGGATCCGGTCCTCCATGGCGCCGGTGGACACCAGGTGCTCGATGCCTCGGTGGTGGCTGACCCGTTTCGGCGCCACCTGATCCTCGATCTCGATGCCGGCGGCGCCGGTCGCCTCGATCTCCCGGATCGTGCGCACCATGTGCACCGGGTCGCCGAAGCCGACGCCGCCGTCCACGATGAGCGGTAGCTCCGAACGCGCCGTGATCCGGCGGGCTGCCTCGGTGAGTTCCGTGAGTGTCAGGAGTGCCTCGGACACCGCGAGTTCGTAGCCGAGCGCGCCGCCCGAGAGGTAGCCGGCCCGGAATCCCAGTGACTCGGTGAGGCGGGCCTGCAAGGGGGTCAGGCACAGGGGCGCGATCACAGTGTCGGCCCCGGCCAGGGCGGTCCGCAGCCGCGATGCCGCACGCGTCTCCCGATAGTCGTCCACGTTCCGTTCCTCAGTTTCCGGCGTTCCGATCGCCTGTCGAGTGCGTATCATGGGCGCTGCGACGGGAAGGCCGCAATCGGCGGCGTCGGAGGACTCCATGACGGAACTGACGGTCAACGGCCAGGCACACGCCCTGGACGCCGACCCCGCAACCCCGCTTCTTTGGGTGTTGCGCGACCACCTGAATCTCACCGGCACGAAGTACGGCTGCGGCATCTCCCGGTGCGGCGCGTGTACGGTGCATCTCGACGGCGCGCCGGTGCGTTCCTGCGTGACGCCGCTCGCCGCGGCGGCCGGGAAGCAGGTCACCACCATCGAGGGGCTGTCGGAGGACGCGAGTCACCCCGTCCAGCGGGCCTGGATCGAGCACGACGTGCCGCAGTGCGGCTACTGCCAGTCGGGCCAGATCATGGCGGCCGCGGCGCTGTTAGCGACCAACGCGGCGCCGACCGACGACGAGATCGATGCGGCCATGACCAACGTATGCCGCTGCGGGACCTACCAGCGGGTGCGCCGGGGCGTCCATCGCGCGGCGGAGTTGGCGCGGACGGAGGAGGCCTGACATGAACCGACGACGTTTCCTGAAGGCCACCGCGAGCTCGACCGGCGGGCTCGTGCTCGCGTTCCACCTGCCGGCCCTCGGCAACGCCCGGCCGTTCGACGGCGCGGACCTGGCAGGCGAGATCAACGCCTGGCTGGTGATCGACCCGGACGATACCGTGACCATCCGCGTCGCGCAGTCCGAGATGGGCGAAGGCGTGTTCACGAGCCTGCCCATGATCGTCGCGGACGAACTCGGAGCGGACTGGAACAAGGTGCGTGCCGAGTACGCCGACGCCAACCGCAGCCTCCGGGAGGACCGTGTCTACGACCGCATGGGCACCGGCGGCAGCCGGGCGATCGTGCACAGCCGGCCGTACCTGCAGGCTGCCGGCGCGAACGCGCGCGAGCGCCTGGTGCGCGCCGCCGCGAACGGGTGGGGGGTGGTTTTTTTTTATTTAACGGCCGCCGACTCGCGTGG
>JAPPHP010000337.1 GCA_028821035.1 Gammaproteobacteria bacterium
AACCAGGGCTTCCGGGAGAACGGGACGGCCTGGTTCCACATCGGGCAGGACGTCGGCTACCGGATGGCGGGCAAGTCCGGTACGGCGCAGGTCGTGGGGATCGCCCAGGGGGCGGAGTACGACGAGGAAGCCCTCGACGAGTACAGCCGCAAGCATGCCTGGTTCATCGCGTTCGCGCCGGCCGACGACCCGGCCGTCGCGGTCAGCGTGCTGGTCGAGAACGGCGGCGGCGGCAGTTCCGTCGCGGCGCCCGTGGCACGGGCGGTGATCGACGCGTATCTCTCGCCGACGCTGGCAGGGCGGACCGGCCATGGGGCGCTCGCAGGAAGACCCGGCGCGCCCGTCAGGGCGACGGCTTCGGTGGCGCTTGCCGGGCAGTAGGAGAGGCGACCCTTGGCCACCACCTATGTCCGGAGCCTCGGGCTCAAGGCCGTCCGTCCGCGGGTCTACCTGGAGCACTTCGACCCGCTGCTGATGCTGGCGCTGCTGGGCGTCATCGTGTTCGGCATGACCATCCTGTACCGGGACCAGGACGTGCTGTTCGCGCAGACGGTGCGTATCGCCATCGGCGTCCTGGGGCTGGTGCTGGCGGCGCAGGTGGACCCGCGCGTGTACCTGCGCTGGACGCTGCCGGTCTATTTCGGCGGGCTCGCGCTGCTCGTCGTCACGCCGTTCGTCGGCGTCACCGTCAACGGGTCCACACGCTGGCTGGAAGCGCCGGGAGGGCTGCGCTTCCAGCCCTCGGAACTCATGAAGATCGCCATCCCCATGATGCTGGGGTGGTACTTCCACCGCCACCGGATGCCGCCCCGTTTCGGGGACGTGGCAGTGGGCCTGCTGATCGTCGCGGTGCCGGCGTTGCTGATCATCCGGCAACCCGACCTGGGCACGGCGGTGCTCCTGAGCGCCGGCGGACTGGGCGTCATCGTCCTGTCGGGCATTCGCTGGCGGTGGATCTTCGCGGCGCTGGGGCTCGCCGCGGCCGCGGCGCCGGGCCTCTGGATGATCATGCGTGAGTACCAGCGCGACCGCGTCCGGACCCTGTTCGACCCGGAGCAGGACCCCATGGGGGCCGGCTGGAACATCATCCAGTCAAAGACCGCCGTGGGCTCCGGCGGCGTCTTCGGCAAGGGACTCGATCAGGGTACCCAGAGCCGGCTCGACTTCCTGCCGGAGAGCCACACGGACTTCATCGTCGCCGTCATCGGCGAGGAACTGGGACTGGTGGGCGTGACGCTGCTGCTGGTGCTGTACCTGGCCGTGCTCGCGCGCGGCCTCTACATCGCCACGCAGGCCTCGACGACCTTCGCGCGGCTCCTGGTGGGCGGCGTGATGCTGACGTTCTTCGTCTACGTCTTTGTTAACATCGCCATGGTCTGCGGCCTGTTCCCGGTGGTCGGGGTGCCGCTGCCCCTGGTGAGCTTCGGAGGGACATCGGCCATCTCCCTGCTGGTCGGCTTCGGCATCGTCATGTCCGTCCACACCCATCGAAACTGGTAGAGAACTGGTAGAGAAGGACCTTTTGAACTTGCTCGTACGGGTCGGACGCCGCCACTTGCGCAGGCCGGCGTTGGCGGCGCTGCTGGTGGTCCTCTGGGCCGGGTCGGGCCTGGCCGATTACGACAAGCGGACGGACGTGCTGGGCTACGTCGACGAACTGGTCGCCCAGCACGGCTTCGACCGGGCGGCGTTGCTCTCGTGGTTCGAGGCAGCCGAACGGCAGGAGCGGATCCTCGAGGCCATCGCCCGGCCGGCGGAACGGGTCAAGTCCTGGGGCGATTACCGGGCCATATTCCTGACGAGCCGGCGCATCGAGCAGGGCGTGGAGTTCTGGCGACGGCACGAGTCCACGCTGACACGCGCCGCCCGCGAGTACGGGGTGGCGCCCGAGGTCGTGGTGGCCATCCTCGGGGTCGAGACCAGCTATGGCCGCATCACCGGCAGTTTTCGGGTGATCGACGCGCTGGTGACGCTCGGGTTCGACTATCCACCCCGCGCGCCCTTCTTTCGCCGGGAGCTGACGCAGTTCTTCCTCCTCACCCGCGAAGAGAACCGCAGTCCGCTGGACTTCTCGGGCTCTTACGCCGGGGCGATGGGCTACGGGCAGTTCATTCCGTCGAGCTATCGGGCCTATGCGGTGGACTTCGACGGCGACGGCCAGCGGGACATCTGGAAGAGCGTGGACGACGCGGTGGGGAGCGTCGCCAACTACTTCCAGCGTCACGGCTGGCGCGGTGACGGTCCGGTCGCCGTTCGCGTGGAGGTCGAGGGCGATGGCGCCGACATCGCGGCGAACGAGGGGCTCGCGCCGAACTACGACGTCGGGGAACTGCGGCGCCTGGGCGTGCGGGTAGACGGCCTGGCGGACGATGCGAAGGCGGCGCTGTTTCGCATGGAGGGCAGCAACGGCACGGAATACTGGCTGGGGCTGCACGACTTCTACGTGATCACGCGCTACAACCGCAGTGCGATGTACGCCCTGGCGGTGCTGCAGCTTGCGCAGGAAGTGCGCGGGAGGATGGAACCGGAGGCCTCCTCGCCGGTCGGGGCGCGGGGGTCGAGGAACGCCCCGGAGGCGTCCGCGTGGACCGCCGGCCGTTGATGCCCCGGAAGCGGGCGCACCGCGGGCGTTACGGCCTGTGGGTGGCGTTGGCGGTCGCCCTCGTGATCGCGGGGTGCGCGGCGCTCGACCGTGGCGACCGCGCACCGTCCCGGCCGCGTGCGGGTCTCGAGGGGTTGCCGGACCCGGTGGTGCGCAATGAACCCCGCAGCCGATGGGGGAACGACGACTATGCCGAGGGCGGGCGCACTTACCGGATCCTGCCGACGGCCGTCGGTTACGACCAAATCGGGGTGGCGTCCTGGTACGGCGTGAAGTTCCACGGCCGCCGGACGTCGAGCGGTGAGACGTACGACATGTATCGGCTGAGCGCCGCCCACCCGACGTTGCCCATTCCGGGATATGCCCGGGTCCGCAACCTGGAGAACGGGCGGGAGACCGTGGTGCGGGTCAACGACCGCGGGCCGTTTCACGGAGCGCGGTTCCTCGACCTTTCCTACGCCGCGGCCGTCAAGCTCGGTTTCGTCGAGCAGGGCACGGCGCGCGTACGGGTGACGGCCCTGACGGCGCCGGCCGAGGCGGCGGGGACCGTCGCACTGGCGGACGAGCGTATCGCGCCCGGCGGGCGGTACTTCCTGCAGGCGGGGGCGTTTGTCGAGCGGCGGTGGGCCGACGCGCGCGTCGCGGCCCTCCGCAACCTGTTCGACGAAAGGCGTGACGCCGCGGTGCGGGTGCTGCAGGATCCCGTGGATCGCCTGTACCGGGTGCGCATCGGGCCGTTCGCCACGCGGGCGGCCGCGCACCGGTTGTCGACGCTGCTTGCCGACGGCTCGCCGGGGGAGGAAAGCCCACCCGTGATTGTGGAGGAGTAGGAGCGGAATGAGCCCCAGAAGCACCCGATGGCCGGCCCGCCGGCTCTCCCACGAGCGGCGCCGCGCATTCGCGGGCGTGCTGCTGGCGCGCGCGCTGCTGGCAGGCGCGGTCGCGTGCGGGGTTTCCGCGGCGGCACAGCACATCGTCCCGGACCCCCCGCAGGTGGCCGCGCGCGGTTACGTCCTGATGGACGCCGACACCCTGGACGTGCTGGCCGAGAGCAACGCCGACGAACGGCTGCCGCCGGCCAGCCTGACCAAGATCATGACGAGCTACGTGGCCGCGTCGGAACTCGAGGCCGGCCGCATCGACCTGGCGGACAGCGTGCCAATCAGCGTGAACGCCTGGCGTACGCCGGGTTCGCGAACGTTCTTGCGCGATGGTACGGAGGTGGGACTCGCGGACCTGCTGCGGGGCATCATCATCCAGTCGGGGAACGACGCGAGCGTTGCGGTCGCGGAGTACATCGCCGGCGCGGAGGACGCCTTCGCGGACATGATGAACTCCCACGGCGAGTCCATCGGGCTGACCAACAGCCACTTCACGAACGCCACGGGATTGCCGTCGGAGGCGCAGTACTCGACGGCGAAGGACATGGCGCTGATCGCCCGCGCGCTGATCCGGCGCTACCCGGAACACTACGCGATCTACTCCGAACGCGCGTTCGAGTACAACGGCATCGAACAGCCGAACCGGAACCGGCTGTTGTGGCGGGACCGGACCGTCGACGGGGTCAAGACGGGCCACACCGACGCGGCCGGCTACTGCCTGGTGGCCTCGGCGGAACGCGACGGGATGCGGCTGATCTCGGTGGTGATGGGCGCCGAGAGCGACGGCATCCGCATGCGCGAGAGCCAGAAACTGCTGGCCTACGGCTTCCGCTACTTCGAGACCCGGGAACTCTACGATCCGGACACGCCGCTCAAGGTGTCGGAGGTCTGGTACGGGGAGTCCGACACGGTGTCGATGGGCGTCTCCGAGTCCGTGGTCGTGACGATTCCGCGCGGGCGCTACGACGACCTGGAGGCGACGATGGACCTGCCGCGCGCGATCGAGGCGCCGGTGACGGTCGGCCAGGAACTGGGCGAGCTGCGCGTCAGCCTCGACGACCGCCTGGTGGTCAGGACGCCGCTGGTGGCGCGGGAAGCGGTGGCCGAGGCGGGTTTCTTCTCCCGCTTCTTCGAGGGCATCGCGATCTTCTTCCGGGAACTCGTGACGTGACACGGCCGGCGGCCGGGCGCCTTCGGGAACTCGTGCTCCGGGACCTCGGCCGAACCGACTACGCGACCACCTACGCGGCCATGAGTAGCTTCACGGACGCCCGGGACGCCCGGACCCGCGACGAACTGTGGCTGACGGAACACGAACCGGTCTTCACCCAGGGGCAGGCCGGCAGGGACGAACATGTACTGGCCCCCGGGGCGATCCCCGTCATCCGGACCGACCGGGGCGGCCAGGTGACGTACCACGGTCCGGGCCAGGTCGTCGCGTACGTCCTGTTCGACGTGCGCCGCCTGGAACTCGGCGTCCGCGACCTCGTGACGGGCATCGAGGCGGCCATGATCGCGACGCTCGCGGCGTTCGGCATCGAGGCGGAGGCCCGTCCGGACGCCCGCGGCGTCTACGTCGGCGGCGCGAAGATCGGCGCCCTGGGGCTGCGCATCCGGCGTGGCCGGTCGTACCACGGCCTCGCGCTCAACGTGGCGATGGACCTCGAGCCGTTCGGGCGGATCGACCCCTGTGGCCTGCGCGGCATTACGGTCACGCAGGTCACCGACCGGGGCGGGCCGGCCGACATCGACCTCGTGAGAGAACGGCTCGTGGGCGACCTGGCGCGGGCGTTCGGGTTCGACGGGGTCAGTCGCGCGTGCCGCACGTCGGACAGCGGGGGTTTCTGGGCAGCCTGAACTTGCGCCACTCCATGCGCTTGGCGTCCAGGTACAGTACGTGGCCGACCAGCGGTTCGCCGACGCCGGCGAGCAGCTTGACGGCCTCCATGGCCTGGACCGTTCCCACGATGCCCACGAGGGGGGCGATGACGCCGTTCTCGGCGCAGTTCAGGGCCTCGTCACCGACGTCGTCGTATAGGCACCGGTAGCAGGGGGACTCCACGGCCCGGGAGTCGAACACGGCTACCTGTCCTTCCATGCGGATGGCGGCCCCGGACACGAGGGGCGTCCGGGTTGCGACGCACGCTTCGTTGATGGCGACCCGCGTGGCCATGTTGTCCGTGGCGTCGAGTACGAGGTCGGCCTCCTCCACGGCGTTCCTGAGCGCTTCGCCCTCGAGCCGACGCTCGAGCGGGCACACCGCCACCGTCGAGTTCAGCGCGGCGACGCGCTCCGTGGCGGACAGGACCTTGGACCGCCCGACGGTGGCCTCGCCGTGGGCGATCTGACGCTGCAGGTTGGAGAGGTCGACGACGTCGTCGTCCGCCAGGGTGAGCCGTCCGATGCCGCTTGCCCCGAGGTACATCGCCGCCGGGGATCCGAGCCCGCCGATCCCGACGATCAGGACGTGGGACGCGAGCAGCCGCTCCTGTCCCGCGACGTCGAAGTCGGGCAGCATGATCTGTCGGCTGTACCGCAGGAGGTCGGCATCCGTCATGGCAGGAGCACGCCTCACGGGGCGCGCCCGCAGGTGACGCGGGGGATGCCGGCCAGGTCCGGCGTCGTTTCGACGTCCCCGAACCCATGGGCGTGGAAGAGTTCGCGCACCGCCGCGTGCTGGTCGTGACCGTGCTCTACGTACAGCCAGCCGCCACGGGCGAGGTGGTCCGGCGCGGCCGGTACGATGTCGCGCAGCGCGGCGAGACCGTCCGCACCGGCGACGAGGGCGTCGCGCGGCTCGAACCGCAGGCCGTCCCCGGCGAGGTGGGGGTCGCCGTCCGCGACGTAAGGCGGATTCGCGACGACCACGTCGAAGCGCTCGTGCCGGCCGCAGGCCGAGAACCAGTCGGACTGTCGAAAGACCGCGGTCAGCCCCAGTCGCGCCGCGTTCTCCCGCGCGACGTCGATGCAGCCGGTGTCGCGGTCCACACCCACGACGCGGGCGTTCGGACGCGACGCGGCGACCGCGAGGGCGATGGCGCCGGACCCCGTCCCGAGATCGAGGACGGTCGCCGCGTCCCCGATGCGTGCCAGGGCGGCCTCGACCAGGCACTCCGTTTCGGGCCGCGGGATGAGGACGCGGGGATCCACGCGCAGCGCCAGGCTCCAGAACTCGCGTCGGCCCACGATGTAGGCCAGCGGCTCGCCGCGCGCCCGCCGGCGGACGAAAGCGGCCAGGCGCCGGCCCTGGCCGGCCGACACCGGGCGCTCGGGAAAGGCATACAGCGTGTCCCGCGAACACCCGAGCGCGTGGGCGGTCAGGACGTCGGCGTCCAGACGGGCCAGGTCCCGGCGCGCCGCGTCGAGGGATGCGCCCAGCGTTCCGGCGTGGGAGTGCCCGGACGCGGCCGCCGCCTCCGGCGGACTCATGGGCCTCCCTCCGCCAGCGCCGCAAGCTGGTCGGCCTGGTGTTCCTGCGAGAGCGGGTCCACGAGCACGTCGAGGTCGCCGTCGAGGATCTCGTCGAGTCGGTAGAGCACGAGGTTGATGCGGTGATCGGTTACCCGCCGTTCGGAGAAGTTGTAGGTGCGGATGCGTTCGGACCGGTCGCCCGAGCCGACGAGGTCGCGCCGGGTGGCGTCCCGCTCGGCCTGGCGCTCGGAGCGGGCCCGGTCGAGCAGCTTCGCGTGCAGGTGCGCCAGCGCGCGCGCCCGGTTCTTGTGCTGCGAGCGTTCGTCCTGGCATTCGACGACGATGCCGGTCGGCAGGTGCGTCAGGCGCACCGCGGAGTCCGTCTTGTTGACGTGCTGGCCACCGGCGCCGGACGCGCGGAAGGTGTCGACCCGCAGGTCCTTCGGGTCGATCTCGACGGACTCTATGTCGGCCAGCTCGGGGAGGATGGCGACCGTACAGGCGGACGTGTGGATACGCCCCTGCGATTCCGTCTGCGGGACGCGCTGTACCCGGTGTGCCCCGGACTCGAACTTGAGGTGGCGGAACACGTCCGTGCCGACGACCCGCGCGATGACCTCCCTGTAGCCGCCGTGCTCTCCCGGGCGCTCGCTCAGGGGCTCGAGCCGCCATCCCCGCTGCTCGGCGTAGCGCGCGTACATCCGGAACAGGTCGCCGGCAAACAGGGCCGCCTCGTCGCCGCCCGTGCCGGCGCGGATCTCGAGAAACGCGTTGTTCCGGTCGTCCGAGTCGCTGGGGATCAGGAATCGGGTCAGTTCCTTCTCCGCCTCCTGCAGCAACGGGCGCAACTCCTCGGCGTCCGTGCGGGCGATGTCGCGCAACTCGGGGTCGTCGTCGTCGAGCAGTTCCTCGGCGGCGGCGATGTCAGCCGTCTTGCGCTTCAGGTCGGCATACGCGTTCATGACGGGCACGAGTTCCGAGAACTCCTTCATGAGGTTCGCGTAGCGTGTCCGGTCCGCCACGACTTCCGGGTCGGAGAGGAGCATGGACAGCTCCTCGTGGCGCTGGGCCAGGTCGTCGAGCTTGCCGAGCACCGAGGCGGGCAGCACGGGTTACTCCAGTCCGTAGAGCGCCCGCAGCGATTCCAGGAATTCCGCGTGCCGATCGACGCTCGCGTGACTGATGGCGACGGTGGGGGCGTGGATGAGCTTGTTGGTCAGCTCGTGCGCCAGGCGCTCCATCACGTCCGCCGAGTCCTGGCCGTTGTCGAGCCGCTGCCGGGCCCGGTCGAGGGCGTCCTGGCGAATGCCGTCGGCGCGCCGCCGAAACTGCTGCACGAGATCGCGGTTGCCCCGCAGGACGCGCGCCCGCTCGTAGTGGGCGACGCCCTTGTCGATGAGGGCTTCCGCCTGCACCGCGGCGTGACGCCGGGCGGCGGTGTTCTCCTCGACGATCAGGGCAAGGTCGTCCACGGAGTGCAGGAAGACGCCGTCGATGAGCCCCGCCCGGGGGTCGATGTCCCGGGGCACGGCGATGTCCACGAGGAACAGTGGTCTCTTGGGGGGGGGGGGGGGGGGGGGGGGGGGGGGGGGGGGGGGGGGGGGGGG
>JAPPHP010000286.1 GCA_028821035.1 Gammaproteobacteria bacterium
GGCATGTACGCGCTGCAGGAGAGCGTGCGGCAGATCCGCGGCACCGCGGCGGCGCAGGTCGAGGGGGCGGAGGTCTCGCTCTGCCTGGGCGTCGGCGGCATGTTCGCGGCGTCGGGCTGTATCGTCATGGGGAACGCGGCTACGGTCTGAGGCACTTGCGATGCGAAAGTGGGTCCTGATCCTGTCGGCGGTGCTCGTGGTCCTCGCACTGGCTGTCGTCAATCGTTGGTGGGTGCTCATGACCGCGATGTCGCTGGTGGGCCCCCTTGCCTTGCTGGAACCTGAAGACGAACCCGGCGCCACCTGGTTCGATGACTACTACACCGTGTTCGAGATCGACGAACGGACGTTCGCCATCGGGGAAACCCGGTACTGGCAGAGGAACTTCAACTACCTCATCGTGGGAGACGAGCGGGCGGTCCTCTTCGACGGCGGGCCGGGCGTCCGCGATATTCGGCCCGTCGTCCGGTCCCTGACGGACGTGCCCGTCGTCTTCACGCCTTCCCATTTTCACTACGATCACGTCGCCAACGGTGTCGAATTCGAGCACGTCGCGATCGTGGACCTGCCCTTCCTGCGCAGGCGCGCGCGTGAGGATCGCCTCACGCTCACGCTCCACGAGCATCTGGGGAAGGCCGAAGACTTCGGTCTCCCCACCTTCCGGGTCGACGAGTGGTGGCCATCGGGCACGACCGTCGACCTGGGCAATCGGGAGCTGATCGTGGTGCACACCCCGGGCCACACGCTGGACGGCGTGTCGCTGGTGGATCAACAGGCAGGCTACGCGTTCACCGGCGACTTCTTCGGTCCCGGCAGCCTGCTGGAAATGGTCCCGACGGGCGGCATGGGCGACTACCTGCTCGGCGTCGACAACCTGGTGAGCTACGTGGGGCCCGATACCCGCCTCTTCGCGGCGCATCGCGACCTGCTGGCCGAGCCGGTGCCCAAGGGCATACCGCAGACCACGTTCGCGGATCTCGAAGCGCTGCAGCGACTACTGCCGCAAATCCGCGATGGCGCAGTCGACAGCGAAGGGGTCTTTCCCGTCGTGTACACGGTGAACGAGAACGTGGCGCTTTGGGCGAATCCTCGCTGGATGCAGGACTGGGAGCGCTCCTCCCTCAAGTAGCCGCCGTGCATTGCGGTGCCGCCGCGCGGTTCGGCGGGTGGTGGGGAGTCGAGAACGGGGCGGGAGGTTTGGCCTCACCGGCCGACTGCTACTAGTGTTTTCGCCCTGCCGAGGAGAATGACACTGTATGGATGTACAGAAGGCCGGTGAGGATTCGGAATATACACACGTCCATTTGCCATTAGAAGGAGGTTTCGGGGGCCTGGGGCCTCCTTTACGGAAATCTCTCTCCGCATCAGCAGCTTAGGGTTGCACGTTCCATACTTTCTTCAGTATTTCGTGTCGATAAGCGACTGTTTCGGGGCGGTTCGCGGGCCCCTCGGCGATTCGCCCACGGTCTCGACAGGCGTTTCGGACCCCGCGGGAGCCCTCTGAAGGCTAGCCGGGTCGATCCAGCATCTCGACGTAGGCTTCCAGGAATCCGTCGCGGTCGATGTTACCCGCGGCAAGGCCGATGACGAGGTCCGCAAGCTCCATCTCGTGGGCGCTCGCGACGACATGGTGGCTGTTCATCAGCAGGATCAGGTCGCCGACAGCGAGGGCCGTACGCTTGTTCCCATCGTTGAAGGGATGCCCAACCGCGAACGCGTACACGGCGAAAGCCGCGACCTGTGGCACCGTCGGTTCGTCGAACTGGTACGCGAGGTTCATCTGGAGCCGGCCCAGCACGGCGCCGACCGAGGTGCCGACTCGGGAACCCGGTAGTCCTCCGTGCCTCGCCAACACGTGTTCATGCAGGTCGGCGACCTGCTGCTCCGTCGGCAGGGCGATCATCTATTCGCGAGGTAGGCGAGCGCCTCCGATCGCTGATCGAGGATCGACTGGGTGAGTTCCGCCACCCTGGCATCGTCCAAGGTGTCGAAGGCCAGGGACTCCGCCGGCACGTAATACCCTTCCACCTTGCTGTTGCGCAGGATCGCCGTCGGTTGCTTCTCATCGAGAATCCGACTGGCCTGCTGCTTGAGTTCGGTCATCGTCACGTACCGCATGAGGCTTGCTTGGGTGCTGATATCGGTGCCGAATGGTGGCACTGATATCGGTGCCTGTCAAAGCGCGCGGGCGGCCGGCTTGACTTCCCGCCCGCAACAAGCCGAAATCAGCCGCTTCGCCCGAGCGCCTGAAGGCGGTCGCTGGCCGCACGAGGAGACCTGATGCCCGACAACGACCAGGCGATGCGGAACTTCGTCGCGACCCTGCCCGTGCCCGAGTTCGCCGAGACCCCCTTCACCAAGCCGCCCTCGCTGCGGGACGCTCGGGTGGCGATCGTCACCAGCGCGGCCCTGTACCGCGAGGGAGGCCCGCCGTTCGGGGTTCCGGACGTCCACTTCGAGACCATCCAGGACGATGCGCGCGACCTGAAGCTCGGGCACGTGAGCCCGAACTTCGACCGCGCGGGCTTCGCGGCCGACCTCAACGTCGTCTACCCGGTCGATCGTCTGCATGAACTCGCGGAGCGCGGCGCCATCGGGAGCGTCGCCGACTTCCACTACGCCTTCGCCGGCAACCAGCCGGACACGGTGTCCGAGCTGCGCCTGGACACCGGTCCCGCCTGCGCGAAGAAGCTGCGCGAAGACGGGGTGGACGTCGTTCTGCTCACGCCCGTCTGACCCCTGTGTCCGCGTACGGTCTGTACGCTCGCGCATGTCTTCGAAGCCGCCGGACTGGCCACCGTGGCCATCGTGCCGATCCGGAACGTCGCGGAGCGCATACGTCCCCCGCGGGCGCTCTACGTCGAGTTCCCGCTCGGACTGCCCCTCGGGAGGCCCGGGGACGCCGACTTCCAGCACCGCGTGCTCGACGCGGCTCTCGCGCTCCTCGAGGAACCGGCGGGACCGGTGCTCGCGGACTTCCCGGAAGCGATCAGGTCCGAGGACACGCAACCGCTGCAGTGTTCCGTGCCGCCCCGCTACGACCCGGAACTGCATCCCGCCGTCGACGAGGCGCAGGGACTGCGCGCCGCCTACGACCGCGCGGTGGCCAGAAACGGACGCACCACCGTAGGTTCGCACGCGACTCCGGACGAGATCCCCGACGTGATCGGCAAGTTCGCGAGGATCGCCGAAGGAGAACCGTGGGAAAAGGTGGGCCTCGACGGCGCGGCCGGCCGGGTCGGGCAGGAGATCAGGACCTACTACGAGGAACTGGCCGGCGAACTCGCCGACGCGCCCGCCGGGCCCTGGGCCATCGAGCGATGGTTCTACGAGCAGACCGAGGCTGGCAAGGTGCTGCTCGCGGCGCGCCGCAGGATGCGCGAGGCGGGCGCCCCGCGACTGGCCTGGTTCCCACTGTCGCCTGCTTCGCGAGGGTAGGGGACGCCCTTGTGGCGTCCCGGACGAGCCCCGCCCCTACACCGCCTCCGCGAGCAACCGCTCGAGCTTCGGCAACGCCGCGAGGAACGGCGCCGGATCGATTTCGGGCGGGTCCTCCCCCGGTGCCCCGGTGAACGGGTCGAGCCGGGAATTGCGCAGCCACGCCGCGAGTTCCTCATTCATCATCCACTGCATGAGGTTGTTCGAGTCGGCGAGGGTCGTGCGCAGGAAGTCGACATCGGTGTCGGGGTGAGGGACGGGCGTGCAGATCCGGTTCTTCTCCACCTCGTCCTCGACGGTCGCTTCGACATGCGCCGTGAAGGCGGCGCTGAACACCTGCTGGCAGGTCCGAACCGCTTGCAGGGTGATGGCGTTGCCGTCGAACACCGGCACGGAAGGGCGCCGGGCGAGGCCGTCGGCGGCGCAGTGAACGTGCAGGGTCCTGGCCGAAGTGGGAACCGCGCCCTCCTCGAGCACGATCGTGTCCGGCTCGATCCGCACCACGTGGCCCAGTCGTACGACGTCTTCGATGCGGCGGAGCTGTTCCAGTTCGGCCTGCGTGACGGTGGCGCATCGGTACATGGTCGGACGGACGTCCGGGTCGAGCCGCAGCAGTTGGCCGGTGGCGTTCACGCGGTCGAAGAGATCCTCGGTGTCCTCGGCCTCGGCGATGGCGCGCATCTGGGTTTCGAGAATCCGGGAGACACCGTCGCCGAATCGGCCTCCCGGCTGGATGTTCGCGCGGTCGAGGATCCACGAGTCGCGGGGCATGATCCAGGTGATCGACTCGGGAGGCGTGTCGTGCGCGAGCAGGAACAGGCACGCGTCCATGCCGGTCTTGCCCGCCCCGATGACGACGTGGCGCTCGAAGCGTCCCGCGAAGCGGGGCAGGTCGTTCAGCGGCGCGCAGTGCACGCCGTCGGCCACTTCGAAGGGCGCCGGCGAGACGGCCGGGATCGTGACGTCCATATAGGTGGCGTCGACAGTCTTGCCGGTGTCCACCTCGTACTCGTCGCCGGACAGCAGCGAGACGAAGCGGCCCTCGCCCCGGTACTCGCACACCGGGTGGTAGCGCACGCGGCCGGAGGGCAGGAACTGGCGCTGCATGATGTGGTCGTAGTAGGCGCAGACCTCGCTGTTCGTGGCGAGTTCGTAGAGACCCTGGTTCCATCCCTGGGAGTCGATGGTGTTGTTGCCCAGTTGCAGGGAGTTCACGCCGTAGAACGACGAGGGCTGGTGCAGCCGGACGAACGGATAGGCGTCGTTCCAGTGGCCCCCCGGCCGGTGACGCCGGTCCACAAGGACCACGGTCGCCTCGGTCTCCGTGACCAGCACGTCCGTGAACGCCATGCCCATCGCGCCGGCGCCGATGACGAGGTAGTCGGCTTGCAGTCTCTCCATGGCCTGTCGCCCTGTTCTGCTCGGAGAAAACGCGCAATGAAATCACGAAACGGCGGGACGAACTAAAATCCCATCGGGCGGCACGGAGAGCCTTGCTTTGCGATTCATCATCTACGGCGCCGGCGGCATCGGCGGCACCATCGGCGCGCGCCTGCATCTGACGGGCCACGACGTCCTCCTGATCGCGCGAGGCGCGCACCTCGACGCGTTGCGCACCGAGGGCATGCGCTTCATCACGGCGACCCGGGACGAGCGGCTGCGCATCCCGGCCGTGGGATCCCCCGGCGAAGCCGAGATCGGCGGCGACGATGTCGTGCTGCTCTGCGTGAAGGGCCAGCAGACCGAGGACGCGCTGCGCGTGCTCTACGACGTGGCGGGGGACGACGTCCCGGTCGTCTGCGCGCAGAACGGCGTCGCCAACGAGCGCATCGCGCTGCGGCGCTTTCGCAGGGTGTACGGCATGGTCGTGTACCTGCCGGGCGAACACATGGAACCGGGCGAGATCGTGAACACGGCGGAAGACCCGGCGGGGATCCTCGACGTGGGCCGCTATCCCTCCGGGGTGGACGACACCGCCGTCGCCGTGGCGCGCGCCATCACGGATGCCGGCTGCAGCGCCCTCCCGGACCCCGCCATCATGCGGTGGAAGTACGCGAAGCTGCTCGCGAACGTGGGCAACGCGCTGCAGGCCGCCTGCGAGAGCATGACCGGCGAGATCATGCGCATGCTGCGAAACGAGGCCCTCGCGTGCTACGCGGCGGCGGGCATCGACTGCGCGACGGTGGAGGAGACCCGCGCGCGGCGCGCGACCGGCATTCGCATGGCGCCGGTGCCAGGGCGCGCACGCCACGGCGGTTCGTCCTGGCAGAGCATCCGGCGCGGGACAGGCAACATCGAGGCGGACTACCTGAACGGGGAGATCGTGCAACTCGGGCGGCTGCACGGAGTGCCGACGCCAGCGAACCTCGTGATGCAGCGCATCGGGAACCGCCTGGCGCGGGAAGGACTTCCTGTCGGGAGCTACACGGTGGATGAACTGACGGAGCTGATTGCGTCCGAATCGGGTGTGTAGCGGCGGGGCTTGTCCCCGCCCGCGGCGGTGCCTGCCCAGCGGTTCGCGAGGAAGTGGCCTACGGCGAGCCCGGGCCGGACGGGCACGAAGGTGGAGACGCAGACCTAGCTCGCGGTGGTGTCGGCCCGTTGGCAACGGACTGCACCGCCGCGCGTTCGAAGGCGGGCGCGTACGTGTCGCAGTCGGACGCGTCCATGCCCAGAGACATGCACACCGGGCGCCACCGCGCAGTGATGGTCGTCGCCATCTGCCTCGCGTCATTCCACGCGTCGTCCGTTTCCACATCGAACAGCGGGGCCGCCTCTATCGCCGCTTCGACGGAAGCCTCGTACCCGCTCAACTCGCTGATCCCGGTCTGGAGGTGCGCGCTCCCATCGACGCTCGGGTTGATGTCGAAGGCGGGAGAGAGCTTCCATGCGCCGCCGCCGACGTACAGGAACCCGTGGTTCTTCAGGTGGTCGTCATCGTTCGAAACGAGAATCGAGAACAGTATCCGGCGGTGTAACTCTCGTAGCTCTGCGAGGAGTTCTTCGCTCCCGCCGCAGGTTGACCGCATCGTATCGGCCAAGTCCGAGTAGTACCCGTGCTCGCTGCCCTGCTTGCCGAGGAACGTGCGCGCGGACGCGTAGTGCAGTCGTCTCTCCCCACGCCGATCAAAACGCCGTATGAGCGCGATCGGATGGCGGGATGTCTGCATCGCGAGATCCGCGGATGCCACCCGCAGCCCCACTTCGCCAGCGAGGCGCAGCGCTGCGACCTCCATGCGCTCTACGGGCAGGTCATCATGGGTCGAGGTGAACTTGGCCAGGTAGAGCACGCCATTGTCGTCCTCGAGGTCGCACTTTGGCCTTGCACCGCCAAGCGAACTGCCCGCGCCCCGAAGTTCATGGGCGACGCGCTTGATGTCGGCGGCCTTGCCGGTCTCGAAGGTGTGCGCCAGGCGCCGGAAGTCGGCCAGATTGGCCATCCGCGGGACAGGGGGAGTGCCCGCCGCCAGCGGCATGTTACCGTCGTCGAGAAACCGCAATGCACCTTGCCGTGTGCGGTCGTTCGCCGCGAGCAAGTAGTCAAGTTCCGTCGGGTGCCCGCCCACGTCGCGGTCCACGAGCCTGCGCCCCCAACTGTCCGGCGCACAGTCGGAAAACACCCCTGGCAAGGCGTCGCGGGAGTTGGACGTGGGCGCGGAGGCGAACGATGGCTGTGAACCTAGCGGGAGATTCGGCGCCATCGCGAACGCGTGGGCGGACTCGAGCCACGACTCCGAATAGCGGAAGTTCGAGATCTGCTTGTCGTGACGAGCTTCGAAATACAGCGTCCCGACGGGCAGGAGCGCCTCGCCTATCGCCACACGAACCCTGCTGAGTGTCAAAACACCGCCCCGTCGACGGCGCTTGCGTCCGCTGGCCGCTCGGACTCGACTGGCTGCGACTGGCGCCCGTTCCGCACCCTCCTCGGCAGGTTCTGCCGATCCACCATTTGGCCAATGTCGTCTTGACTGTCGGGGAGCACGGCGAGGAGCCGGTTCAGTTGGCCGAACGCGAGCAGCGCCATGGCGAGCGAACCGATCGCCACGCCCGGATCCCCCGCCTCGAGGCGCTGCACGGTCCCCACGGAGACCCCCATTCTCGTTGCGAGGTCCGCTTGCGAGAGTCGTCGCCGTCGTCGCCCGATGGAGAGTTCCTCACCCAGTGTCCGCAACACTCGAAGTGTGCCTGGAGACATGCGTTTGTTCATTTTTCTATTCGTTATTTAGTTCCTTAAAATCTATTGAACACTATATTAGGGGTCTTATAGGAGTTCAACGGTCAATCGAGACCGGCAGCTTCCGACGCAAGCTGAAGATGTCCGCCCCTTGACGGGCACGTTCGCGCCCGCAGGCTGAGGCGAAGTTGAGAACGGCTGGCACAAAGGCGTCCCCTACGGGTACTTCTTGCGAAGGTAAGCCACCGACCTCGTCAGCAACTCCCGCAGCACGTCGAGATCGATGTCGGAGAGCCGCTTCACGTACCAGGCACGACTTCCCCGTAGTGTGCTTGCCGAGTCGCTCGAGCAGGTCGTCGTAATCGGAGAACCCCGGCATCACGTAGATCGTCAGTGCCCGCTTGCGGGGTGAGAAACCGACCTCGAGGAAGTCGCCTTCCCGCCCGCTGGCGTAGCGGTAGTGGTAGCTCCCGAACCCGACGATGCTCGAGCCCCACATGACCCCGGCCGCGCCGGTGACCTCCGCCATCACGTCCGCGAGGACACGCGCATCCGACCGTTTCCCGTCGTCCACGGCGTCGAGGAACGCCTCGACGCTCGCGTCGGTGGGACGGGTCTTGTTTTCGCTCACGCCGCTTCGACCACAGGGGCTGAAAGCTCGTCGAGGATGCGCACCACGCCGGCGCTGCCGTCCACCTCGATCATCTGTCCGTCCTCGATCAGGTCCATGACACCGTCGAGACCGGACACGCAGGGCAGCCCGTACTCACGGGCGATCACGGCCCCGTGCTGCAACGGTCCCCCCACCTCGAGGACAACACCCGCGGCGTTGACGAAGATGGGCGTCCAGCCGGGATCCGAAGCGCGCGTGACCA
>JAPPHP010000198.1 GCA_028821035.1 Gammaproteobacteria bacterium
GTTCAGACGCAGGCGGCCGTCGGCGAGCGTCGACTTCAAACCGGCCTCATACGCCACCACGGTCTCGGGATCGAAAGGATTGTTGCAGCTTCCGATGTTGAACCCTCCCGACTTGTATCCCTTGGCGTAGGAGCCGTACACCATCACGGACTCGCTCACGTCGAAATCGGCGGACAACTTGTAGGTCGTCTCCTGCCAGTCGTCCTGGAGTTTGAGGCCAAAGCACTCGTCGAGAGATATGTTGGCGGTGATGGTCTGTACGTTGGTCCTGTCGTCGTCCGTGCGGCGAACGCCCGCGGTAAGGCGCAACCGATCGGATACGTGGTAGGACCCTTGCAGGAAGAAAGCCAGCGACTCCGTGTCCTGTGTGCTGATGAAGTCCAGAAAGGGCATTGCAGCGGGTCCACCCCGGAGGCGCTCCCCGTAGAGGAAGTTCACGTTGGGATCGGCCAGACCGCCTGGCGGAAAGCCGAAGATGGCTTCGAAGAGCGGCTGCAGGGCAGGCAGATCGAACTCGAACATGGCGACCGTTTCCTGGTCGAAATAGTAGGCGCCGACGATCCACTCCAGGTTGTCCCCGAGCGTCCCGAGCAGGTTGAACTCCTGGCTGAACATCTCGCTTTCCTGGTTCTGAGCGTTGTGGATGAAGCTGAGGTCCGTTCCGTCGTTGTCGACGACGCCGTCGTTGACCGTATCACGGGTGGCCGTAATCGACCTGAGCGTCACCTCGCCGATGTCCCAGTTGACGGTAGCGCTGAGGCCGTTCCACTCACGGCTGTATGCCGTCGGGAGATCGTTGCTCGGCCTGTTGGGCGGCCTGCCGGGACTCCCGCCGAAGAACAACGGACTGAGGCCGGAGTCGGGAACGAGTTCCCCGTACTGAATGATGGGGTTGTCGTGGTCTTCCTCCGACCAGTCGCCGCGCAGGATCAACTCGAACGTCTCGGAGGGGGTAAACACGACGGTCACCGCGGCAGAGAAGATGTCGCGATCGTCCAGGTCATCGCCGTTGAACGCGTTCTTTCGATAGCCGTCCGCAGTATCCCGCACCAGCGAGACGCGCGCGGCGAGCACGCCATCGATCAGCGATCCTCCGCCGGAGGCGGACGCCTTCACGCGGTCGTAGTCCCCGTAGAGCAGCGAGGCGCGGAACTCGGGCTCCTCACCCGGGAGCCTGGTGATCACGTTGATGTTGCCGCCCATGCTGTTTCGACCGTACAAGGTACCCTGCGGCCCCCTCAGCACCTCGATGCGCTCCACATCCTCGAACGTCGCCGCCTGTTCGCTGGCCGTGCCCATGTAGACGCCATCGACGAACATCGCGACACCGGGCTCGCTGACGATCGTTTGCACGTCGGTGCCCACACCGCGCATGTAGACTTGCGCCTGGCCGTTGGCCATGTTGTACACCATGCTCGGCGCGATGGACGCGATCTTTCGCAGATCGTTGATGTTGCGGTCTTCAACGACGCTGGTGGTCAGCGCGGTGATCGCCACGGGCGTCTCCTGCAGCGTGCCCTCACGTTTCTCGGCGGTGACCAGGATCTCTTCGATGACCTGCTCCTCGGCGGCCACTGCCCCGCTGGTCAGTGCGGAACCGGGCTCGTCCAGGAGGGCGGAGTCGGCAGCCTGTACGCCGGACCCACCGAACAAGCTCAGGACTGCGGCCAGCAGCCCGGCTCCGAATCCTCCGCGATTACTCATGTCTGGCTCCACCTTGGTCGCAACAGGGTCGAGCACGATGTTGAGAACTGGCTGCTGCCTCAGCTTCGGCATCAGACCCGTTCCGGCCAACAGGATGGCGGCGCCTTCCGAAACCGAGTACTGTCCCACCAACTCATTGGCCATCAGTTCCTCCATGCCATCGGAGGGGAACAGCAACGTGATGTTCGCCTGTTCCGCAAACTGAGTCAGCGCCAGGTCCAGGGGCTGTCGAGGGACATTGAATTGGATGAGTTCGCCTGTGGCGACTTCATCCGCGGCTACCGGTGAAGGGAGCACCACTAGCAACAGTACCAACCAGACAGCGGGAATCGACGCCGTTCTCTCGTAGCCACAAGACCCTGCATCGTGCGCGTCCCCAGTAGACGAACGGGCTCCGCGTTTGGGTGACAGCCTGCGACGCAGAAGCCGGCTCCGCCGAGTTCTGCAGGCGCAACACCCGGGCGCGGACCCGGTTGCCCGTTCGAATTCGAGAGTTCGCCGAGGATCCACGCCGGTCTTCTTGCAGTAGCGCCCCGGAACCAACCGGTTACGTGCCGTAGAGCAGAACGCTGTGCTCGCTGACCCGCTGAAACTCAATGTCGAAGTTCTGTTTCAGCGCGGCCAGCAAGCCCTCCACATCCCCCGCCTTGAAGAATCCGGAAACGCGCACACGCTTCAGGTTCTCGTCCATGAAGACAAACTCCACACCGGTGTATCGCTCCACTTCGCGCACAGCTTCTGCGAGCGACTCTCCGCGAAAGATGAGTCTTCCCTCCCGCCAGGCGAGCTTGACCTGGATCTCCGCCTCCGATAGCGGTCTCGCCACCTCGGCTTCAGGGCCCGTCACCAGTTCCTGGCCCGCCATGATGATCGCAGCAGAGCTTGGCAGTACGACCTTCAGACCCTTTCGCAGCGTGTCGGTCGACTCCGGTTGCTCGCCGACGCGCACGGTGCCTTCCGTGACCACCAGCTCGATCTGCCGGTCAGGTCTGATCTCGATGTTGAAAGCGGTACCGACCGCCTGGACGATGTGACCCCCGGCCAGCACGCTCAAGGGCCGCTGTGGCTCCTTGGCGACCTGAACGTGGACTTCACCGGATTCCAGGTGCAGCAGGCGGGCACCACCGGTAAAGCGGACCCCGATCCGGCTACCGGTGTTCAACGTGATTCTCGTGCCGTCTTCGAGTACGTGGACCTGCCGTTCTCCGACCGCCGTCTCATAGAAACTCTCGGCCGGACGCTGAACCGTCTGCGGGGCAATACCGGTGTCGAACGACGCATTCCAGAACACGAGCACCGACAGGACGAGGAAGACGGAAGCAGCGACCGCGAGATAAGCGCTCCGACCGCGGCCGGACCCGGTTGCGGCCGCCGGTTGCGGCTCCAGCACGGAGAGCCGACCGAGGCAGTCCATCTTGTCCCACAGCCGGGCCATGTTCTCCAGCAGTGCCTGGTTGGCGGGGTCTATCGCGGCCCACGCCTGCAGCTCGGCTTCCTCTTCCCGAGTGAGTCCCTCACTCAGGCGCGCGATCCAGAGGCTGGCCTCGTCGTAGCGTTCTTCGTCTGAACCTAACCGGTGCACCTTGCTCATCCCAAGTCATCCTTCGACGCCGGCCTCGAAGACAGGCGGCTCGTCTTCAACTCGACCACTTGATTCACCCTTCCTTCTCTCTCACACCGCTCCATGAACTGCATGCAGGCCTTCATGCCCCGGGCAATCTGGGTCTGAACGGTGTTTTCGCTGACACCCATGTGTACCGCGATCTCACGCCTCGAGTAGCCGTAGACTTTCTTCAGTACAAACGCCCGGCGGCACTGCGCCGGCAACAGGCGGACCGCTTCGCAGAACAGCGAGAACTCCTCGTGGCTGACCGCTTCACGCAGCGGGTCGCCTGCGTAGGCTTGCCGCCCAAGGTGCCCCGCCTCATCCTCGTCAAAACTCTCTGACAGGCGCGTCTCGGCCCGTTTCGCATGATCCAGCGCGAGGTTTCTCGCCGTCCTGAACAGAAACGAGCGAGGAGCGGCTATGGGTGACTCCCGTTCGGCCTGGCAGGCGCGAACGTAGGTCTCCTGGACGATATCCTCGACCTCCCTGGGGGGGACGATACCGGCAACCGCACGCTTCAGACGTCCGACTATGGACAGGTACGTTCGGTCTAATGACTTGTCGCTATCCACCCGGGGTCCATGCAGACGAACGCTTGAACAGTCCAACTCCAGTAGACGAACCGGAATCGCTTTTGGGTGACATCGTCACCAATGCCAACGTCGTCCAATGCAGCGTATTCGTCCACAGGCACCCGGACCGGCGTGTGCGCTCGCGCAGCGACCCGGGAAGCCTGCTCCTCGTCGGCGCTGGCAAGCAATCGTCGGCGGCCCCCGCCAATCAAGCGCCCTGGCGGCTGGCGAATCGCGGCGAGACCCCGAGTCCAGGGCGGGGCTTCTACGTGATCGAGCCGCCGGAGTATCGCGCGCTGGGCTGACGGCCGCCGGACCAGTTCATTCCGGCTCTCATTACGCGTACGGGTCAAAGGGGGGATTTATCGCGACTTGCTGTTGCGAGAGTCCGAGCACGCGCTTGAGTTCCGGATAGCGATCGAGCAGCTCGGGCGATAGCCGTCCCAGATTCGGAATGTAGTGACTCCCCGCGTGGGGCCCATGGATGTAGTGGCGGGTGTAGTTCTCGCTCAGCGAGACGCGCAGCCCGGTCCGGGTGCGCGGCAACGCGGAGTGGAACGTGCCCCCTTGCCACATCGCCACCGAGCCGGCCTTCGCCTCCAGGCGCACGACCGGATAGGGCGTGTCGGTGACGTCGCTGTCGTGCGGCCAGACGCTGTGACCGATGTGGTGGCTGGCGGGGACCAGAAGGGTCGGACCGTCGGCCTCGTCGACCTGGTCCGTGCAGATCCACGTACAGTTCAACCTGTGACAGATTTGCCCGGCCGCCATCGGGATCCCTTCCACCTCGTTGTCGGTGTGCAGCGGCAGGTTCTGGTAGAAGTAGTAGTCGTCGGCAGGGGCCTGGTCTGCGGGGCCCTTCAGGATGATCGTGTTGGTCCTTAGTACCGCGCGCTGGCCCAGCATCAGGCGAACCAGCGCCAGCTTCGCCGGGTTGATGGCTGCCTCGATGAACACGTCGTCCTCGTCGTAGAGCAGAGCCGACGAGACATCCGCGGTGATCGTCGCGGTTCGATAGTCGCCGACCGATACGTTGTTCCCCTTTTCGTAGGCGGCCAGCGCCGCGTCGCGAAAACGCTCTACCCACGCATCGTCTACACCGAGGGGTCCCGGTGAGACCACGGTAAAGCCGTAGGTCAAGAGCTCCACGGCGTTCTGAGCCAACCCGTAGCGCTCGATGTCGGACATGATCGAGTCGAGGCTCGGGATGGTGCTCCGCTCGGCGATGTTCATCTTCCGCCCCTCGCCAAGAGTCAGGAAAGTGAGGCCGCAAAACCGTGAATGTCGCGGATGGTAGCACCGTAGACGTCGGGCATGGCCCCGACCATCACTTCCGTGTCGCCACCGTGGACCGTGCCGTTGACGGTGCGGCTGATCGTCGGCACACCCGCCGCCATGAGCTTGCGAGCATAGACGAGCCCCTCGTCGCGAAGGGGGTCCAGCTCGTTGACCGAGATGGTGTGCGGCGGCAGGCCCGCCAGATCCGCTGCCGTGGCCCGATAGGGCCAGGCGAGGGGGTTCCGGGCGTGGTCTCCGTCCGGGTCATAGATCTTGCCGAACGCCGCCAGCATGCCCGGAGCCGCCATGTGGGCGTTTTCGCGCAGGGACATCAGCTCTGGCGGCGGCGCATCGTAGGCTCCCGGTCCCGCAAGGTAGGGACAGTACGCATAGACCCCCGCGATCTGATCGATCCAGCCTTCCCGTCTTGCCTTGAGCGCGGTGGCGAGGCAGAGGTTCCCTCCGCCCGATTCCCCCGACACGACGATGTGAGAGATGCCGAGCGCGTCCTTGTTCGCAGCGGTCCACCGGGTGGCGCCGGCGCAGTCGTTCAGACCCGCCGGGAAGACGTGGTTGCCGAGCTTGCCGGCGGAGTTCCGGAACTCGACCCCGACCACCACCATGCCCCTTGCCGCTAGCTCGTCCTTCCATCTCCGGTACTGCGGGTCGTTCGCGCTGAATGCGCCCATGCCGCCGCCGTGGGTGTGGACGATGCCGGGCAGTGGGCGCTGTGCTTCGACGCCGTCGTGGGCGGGCTCGTGAATGAAGAGCGGAATCTCGTTGCCATCGATACCCTCGATGACCTCGGTCCGCCGCGTGACACCCGGAGCGGGCGGCAAGCGGCCAAACACCTTGGCATACATCGGATCCGACATCGCTTCATACGCGGCAAAGTACTCGAGAAGCTCCTCATGGGAAGAACCCGGACCGTCGCCAACCGCCAGCTCGTCCAGCTCGCCGTATCCCCACGTGCTGGTCATGACTTCGACCAATCGCGGATCGATACGCGGATCGGTTGCCAGGGTCAGGTTCGGGTCGCCCAGGAGCCCCGGTAGTTTGGGGGAATAGCCAGACATCGTGTTCCCAGCGGCTTAACGAGGTATCACGGCTCGATGACTTGAAGGGCGCTGTGCCTTGCAGCCAGTTGGCGGAACTCACCGTCGAATGTGGCCAACGCGTCGGCGCCGGCCTCTACCGCGGTTGCAAGGTGGAGTGCGTCTGCGAAGTCGAATCCCTGCTCATACCAGCGGAGCGCTTGCGTAATCCTGCCCGGTGCTTCCGCGCTGACTGCGGCCAGCCCCAGCAGATTGCGGAACGCAGCGGTCACGATGGACGCGCTCAATCCGTACACGCTACGCAAGACCCATTCGGTCTCCAGAAGCACGGACAGGGGAATGAACGCCGAGCGGTCTTCGAGCAACGCAGCGACCCGGGAAGCCTGCTCCTCGTCATCGTTGGCAAGCAATCGGACGAGGAGATTGGTGTCCAGGGCGATCACGATCCGTCGTCGAGCCCCGGCGGCACTGCGCGCCGCAGGTCTTCGAGCGACCGTCGCGGGCCGGTGTACCCCGTGCAGCCCATCACGTCCTCGATGCTGGTTGCCCGAAAGGTCGAGACGGGCCGCAACAACAGTCCTTCCGGCGTATCCTCAACGTCGAATTGGATGCCGGGTTCCCAACTGTGCGCGACTCGGATGGCGCTCGGGATGACGACTTGTCCCTTGCTGGACATTCTGGTCGATGCCATTGCAGATCCAGTCGTAAGAAACGGGTAAGACGTTAACTGCGCACCCGACACCACGTCAAGTGTCGGATACGGTCGGCGAGATGTGGTCAGCGAACCGACTTCCACCGTAACGTTCACTTCGGCACCCGCGCCCACCCCATCGGCTCCCCCTCCGACTGCGCCGGCGGCTCGACCCCGAGGAGGGCCGCGATCGTCGCCGCAAGGTCGATGTGGCGCATTTCCTCCACGTGCGCGCCAGTGTCCACGCCCCGCCCCATCGCGAAGAACGCCGTCTGCCTGGCGGCTCGACCGGGTGGCCGAGCGTTCCGGCGAGGCGGGCGTAACTTATCGAGCGCTTTCCATAACGATAAACGTTATGCTATGCGCGCAATGTCGGAAATGGCTTCACCCCGGGCGCGCGATCTGGTGGTGGGCTTCGCCGCACGCGGAAAGTACCACTTCACGTCTTCGGAGTTCCGTACGGAACTCGGCGTGTCGGCGGCCGCCGCGAATCAGGCGCTCTGGCGGCTGGCCAACCGCGGCGAGGTCGCGAGCCCGGGGAGGGGTTTCTACGTGATCGTGCCGCCGGAGTATCGCGCGCTGGGCTGCCTCCCGCCGGACCAGTTTATCCCGGCGCTCATGGAGCGTCGCGGAGCGTCCTACTACGTGGGCCTCCTGTCGGCGGCCCAGTACCACGGGGCCGCCCACCACTGTCCACAGGAGTTTCAGGTGATGGTGGAGAAGCGCCGCCGGCCCATTCGTTGCGGCGCGGTGCGGGTGAGCTTCATCGCGCGGGCAGGCTTGGCCGGCGTACCCCTGCGCACGTTCAACACGCCGCGTGGCGCCGTTCTCGCTTCCACTGTCGAGGCCACGGCGATCGACCTCGTCGGCTACATGGCCCGCGGTGGCGGCGTCGACCGTGTGGCGGGCATGCTCATGGAACTGTCCGAGCGGATGGACCCGGCCTTGCTGGCCGAAGCGGCACGGTCGGCCACGGTGCTGTGGGCGCAGCGTCTCGGCTTTCTGCTCGAGTTCGTCGGCGCCGGCGACCGGTGCGGTCCGCTCAAGGACCACGTGCGCCGCAGTGCCCGCAACTACACCAAGCTGGTGCCGTCCGCCCCAGGGGATGGCGCCGTGCGTTCGCCAGACTGGCGTCTGCTGGCGAACACCCGCATTGAGCCGGAAGCGTGATCCCGCGGGACTACGTTACCGCATGGCGCGCCATCGCCCCCTGGGTCGAGGACGCTCAGGTCGAGCAGGACCTGGTTGTAAGCCGTGCGCTGGTGGAGATCCTCTCCCACCCGTTGCTTGCCCGGTCTCTCGCCTTTCGGGGCGGGACGGCCCTGTACAAGCTCTATCTGACGCCTGCGGCCCGCTACTCCGAGGATATCGATCTGGTCCAGGTAGACGCGGGTCCCGCTCGCGCGGTGATGGACGCGACGACGCTCGATCCCTGGCTCGACGAGCCGAGGTGGAAGCAGACGCGTGCCCGGGTCACCTTCCGCTAACCCGGATCCGTCACCGATTTACTGCTTCGCAGCACATTGTTGACG
>JAPPHP010000158.1:0-1325 GCA_028821035.1 Gammaproteobacteria bacterium
GCATTCGACATCCTGCGCATGCGCGGCGTGCCGATCGGGAAGCGAGACTTTCTGGGCCGGTTCTGAGCCGGCGCAACGTCACGACTGCACAGGAGGTCCCGCCATGCCGGCCCTGATCACCACCCTTCCCCTGGCCCGCGCATCCACGATTGTCGACGAGGCGCTCGCGAAGGGCGAGGCGGAAGGCATGAACCCGCTGACCGTCGTCGTCCTGGACGCGGGCGGCCACATCGTCGCCATGAAGCGGGCCGGCGGCAGCGGCATCCTGCGGACCGAAGTCGCGTTCGGGAAGGCCTACGCGGCACTCGGCATGGGCGCCAGCACGCGGGGCCTGAACCTGGGCCTCGCGGACCGCCCCGCGTTCCAGGGCCAGCTTGCCGCGGCGTCCGGCGGCCGCTTCATCGCGGTGCCGGGTGGCGTCCTGGTGCGGGAGCAGGGGGGCGCCGTGGCGATCGGCTCGGTCGGCGTGAGCGGCGACACCTCGGACCGCGACGAGGAATGCGCGGTCGCGGGTATCAGGGCTGCGGGCCTGGAAGCGATGCTGCCGGGAGGTTAGCTCCATGGGCTCGCCGGCGTCAGTGGAACGCTACTTTGAGTCCGGCGGCGTCTCGATCCGCTTCCTGGAGGAAGGCGACGGTCCTCCGGTCGTGCTTGTCCATGGCTTCACGTCGTCGGCCGAGTCCTGGACCGAGATCGGTGTCTTGCCGAGACTGTCCGGGGGCTTCCGGGGCATCGCCATCGATTGCCGTGGCCACGGGCAGAGCGGCAAGCCGCGCGACCCGTCGGCGTACGGGATGCGGATGGTGCGCGACGTCGTCGCGGTGCTGGATTTTCTGGACATCGAAGCTGCCCACCTGGTGGGGTACTCGATGGGCGCCGAGATCGCCTTGCGGACGACCGTTGCGTACCCGCGGCGCGTGCGTTCGCTCATCATCGGCGGCTCGGGATGGTCGGAGTCGCACGAGTCGGAGACCTACCGGCGGATCGGGGAATCCCTGCGGGATCACGGCAGCATAGGACCGGCGGTCCGGTGGATGAACGCGCACAGCCCCGCCGGCCCGTTCACGCCGCCGACCGACGAGCAGATCGCGGAGATCGACGGCTTCTTCCAGAGCCAGGACGTGGCGGCGCTGTCGGCCGTCGCCGCGTCCATGCACGAGATCGTGAACCTGTCGCGGGACCAGGTGGCCGCCATCGGCGTCCCGGTGCTCGGCATCACCGGGAGCGAGGATCCCGAGCGGTACAACCTGGAGAAGCTGGTCGGCGTCACTCCTGGCTATACGCTGGGGGTCCTTGGGGGAAAGTACCACGGCGAGGCCTTGTTC
>JAPPHP010000158.1:1335-8420 GCA_028821035.1 Gammaproteobacteria bacterium
GCCTGCCGGGGGCGTGTGTACCCGCTGGTTTACATGTTGTCTTCGGGGGCGGCGTTCACTCTTGTTTTTGGGGGGGGGGTCTTGGGGGCCACCCCCCACGGCGAGGCCTTGTTCGACCCGCGGTTCGTCGACGCGATCGCGGGGTTTCTCGAACGGTCCGTCACCCCTACCCGAGCTTGAACCCGTCCCCCGCCACCGCGTTCCGGGCCGCTTCGACTTCCCCGGCGGCTTGGGCTACGGCGTCGTCGTCGAACCCCAGTTGGCGCATCACCTCCACGGTGTGCTCGCCCAACTCCGGCGGCGGGCCCTTGACCGACCCGGGTGTCTCGCTCATCCGCACCAGGTTGCCGATGACGCGCTTCTTACCGTGGACCGGGAGTTCCATCGGCACGACGTATTCGTTGGCAATGTTCTGTTCGTCGTTCAACACCTCCGCGTGGTCGCGGACCCGCTCCATGATGAGGTTCGGCTGGCTGTACATGAACTCGGTCCACTCGGCCGTGGTGCGGCTCGCGAAACCCCGTTTCAGGACCTCCCGGAGCTCCGCCGCCGACTCCTTTCCCGGCGCGCCCATGCGCTTGCCCGGCGAGTCCCACTTCTCGTCTCCGATCAGTTCGAACATCTCGCCGAAGACGCACAGCGCATCCCAGGACGCCTCGTCCTGGGCGAGCGCGAGCAGGAACACGCCGCCGTCCTTCGTGTCGTAGGCGCCGTAGGCGCCCTCGACGTTGGGCAGGTAGGGGCCCTTGGCGCGCAGCGGCCGTCCGGTGATGCTGCACTGCGTCAGCTCCCACTGCTGCAGCCAGAGTTGCGTGCCGAGCGACGAGGTCTCCACCTTCTGCCCGCGGCCGTGTTGGGCGCGGGCGAACAGGGCGGTGACGACACCGAGCGCGAGCTGCATGCCTCCGCCGAGATCCGCGATGGCGGCCCCCGGACCGGTGGGCGTCTGGCCCTGGTACCCGGAGAGGCTCAGCAGGCCCCCGCGTGCCTGGGCGGCGCCGTCCAGCATGGGCTTGTTCGCGTCCGGCCCTTCCGGTCCGAACCCGCTGACCCGGGCCCACACGAGTTGCGGATGCGCCGCCGCCAGGGTCTCGTAGTCGAGCCCCATGCCGCGCAGGAACGGTTCCCGGTAGTTGGTCAGGAACACGTCCGCCGAGTTGAGCAGACGGGTCACCACCTCCCGCCCGGTGGGCTGGTGCAGGTCGAGACACACCGACTTCTTGCCGCGGCTCACGGCGACGAAACCGGGTTGCGGCGCGTTGCGGGGGCTGTCGTTGTGGGCGCCCCGGTGGAACCGCTGGGCATCGCCCCAGGGAGGTTCGATCTTGATCACCTCGGCGCCTTGGTCGCGCAGGTAGAGTGCGGCAGACGGACCCTGCAGCGCTACGGCCATCTCCACCACGGTGATCCCCGAGAGTGGTTCCGGCATGTTGTCCCCTTGTTTCAGCCAGCGGGAATTATGCGCCAGGTCCGCTCCACCTCGAGTTCCTCCCGGAGCAGGCTGACCGTGTGATGCCGTCCCGCGAGCCACGTCTCGAAGTGGTCGGTGACGTGGCCGCTGTCCGGCCGGCCGCTGTTGCCGGAGGCGATGACGAAGCGGCAATGGTCCGGGTCGGCGAGGTCGACCACCAGGCGATACGCCGGCCCGTGCCACACCCGCTGCGGGATCTTCCCGTCGCCGGCGCCCGCACCGGGCCCGGGTCCGATGTGGACGCCCATCGCGAGCGTCGTGGGACTGCCGCCGATCGGCGCGGGGCCGACCTGCATGTCCTGCCACGGCTCGCGCCGGCGCAGCGTGTGCCAGAACCGGATCTGGTGGATCGCTCCGAACGACCAGCGTTCAGGGGGGCCCATTTCGCGCTCGAGTGCGTCGAAAAGCTCCCGGAAGACGGTCCGGATCGTTTCTGTGACGGCATCGGCGTCCCAGGTGGGCGCGGGATAGCAGCTTGGCTCGATGCGGCTCAGGGACGGAGCGGCGAAGGGCTGTGCGGCGAAGTCCTCGCCCAGCGTTTCGACGAGGAAGCGGCGGTGCCAGGTGCGGTCGAGGAAGGTGTAGTAGATAGCGGCTGCGGCGGACTCGACCGTGGCTTGGCAGTCCCATGCCGCTAGCAGGTCGCGAAGGGTGTCGAGCTTCGCGTCGCCGGTGTCTTCGAGGAACGGCAGGAACTCCGGGAGCAGCGTGGCGGCGCGCAGGTCCTTGAGGTCTGCCTGCATCGCCTCGAAGTCCGCCGGCACGAGTCCCGTGCGGCCCCGGAGCAACTCGTCGATCCGGTCGGCCCGGGCGCTCGACGCGGGGTAGGTGTGGACGGGGAACGGCGCCGCTGCGCCGAGCGTGTCGTTGTTCGCGGTCAAGGCGTATCCCCGGGCCGGGTCGATCTCCACGGTGAGTTCCGCCGCTGTCGTCTGCTCGAAGTCGTTGCGGGCGTCCCACCCGGCGAGGGGTACCACCCCCGTGACCTCGCGCCGTTTCGGGAACGTGGCGACGATGTAGCGCCGGAGTCCGCTGTCCCGGTCGACGCAGATGATGTTGTTGACGAGCGGCGTGACGTCCCCCTCGAAGAGCGTCTCGCCGAAGTCCTCCGCGGTCTTCGCCAGCGGTAGCCGGGCGAGGGTACCGGCGGACGTGGCGCAGTGTCCGAGCGACCAGCGCACGGCCGTGCGGAACGGGCCCGCGGGGGCGTCGCGCATGCCCATCTGGTGGGCCAGGGGCTCCAGGAGCGGACCGTGGCGGCTCGAGACCACCTCGAACCCCCGCGCCGCGCCGCCCCGGACCGCGACGGTCTCGGTGCGTCGCTGCAGCGGCTCCCAGCCGTCCGGCGTTCGCACGCGGTCGCCGTCGACCTCCTCGATGTAGACGTCCTCGCTGTCGATCCGCCCGGTTGTGAGGCCCCAAGCGATGTCCCGCGTGTACCCCATCATGAAGTAGGGCACACCGGGGAACGATGCTCCGAAGGCATCCCATCCGGGCGCGTGCAGGTGGACGTAGAAGAAGGTGTTGGGGATGGAATGGGGCTGATGCGGGTCCATCGCGAGCATGGGCTTGCCGGATGCCGCAAGCGCGCCCGTCACGGCCCAGTTGTTGCTGCCGCCGAACCGGGCGTCGGGGTTCACGAGACTGATCGGGCGCATGTCCAGCTCGCGCAGGGGCTCGGCGAGGCGTTGCACCTCTTCCGCGTCGCGTTCGCAGAACATGGGCGCATGGTCCCGGAACCGCTCGACGCCGTGGCGCGCCATGATCCGCCCGAGAAACATCTTCTCCGGAAAGGTGTGGCCCTGGAACCAGTTCGTGAAGCGGTAGCGCGAGGCGATGTCGACACGCGTGAAGGGCCGCGGCGTCGCCCCGACTCCGGCGAACTCGGGCGGTGGTTCCGTGAGTGACGCGACGTAGGCGTTGAGGCCGTCCAGGTAGGCGTCGACGATCCAGTCCCCTTCGCTCGCCGGGATCCCGAGGCGTCCGGCGGGCACGTCGAACGCCCGATGGAGCAGGTCCTGCCGTACGAACCGCTCGCCCATGACCCCGGCTGCGTTGCCGTTGGCGTAGAGGCACGACAGGTGGATCTGCCAGAGGCGTTCGTAGCCCTCAAGGTAGCCCATCCCCCGGTAGGCGTCCCCGACGGTCGAGGCATAGACGTGCGGGATGCCGAGGTGATCGTGGCAGATGTCGAAAGGGGCGTCGCATCGCGGGATGCGGAGCTTCCGGGTCGTTTGTTGGCTGGCGCGATTGATGGCGACTGGCTCCCTGGCTTGACGAGTTGCCGAAACTACCGGAAAGCGGCAAGCAGGTGAGGAGAATTTCTTGCCCGTAACGACCTTCTCGCGGATTGGCGGGGTGCTGTTACGCTGGGCCCGAACGATTCGTTCGAGCCCACCGGAGGGAGTTTGGCAACAGACGCACAAGGGCCGGGTCTGCGCAGCGGCGGGGCGGGCTTCCTGGCCTTCCTGACGTTCCTCAACGTCATCAACTTCGTTGACCGCCAGTTGCTGGCGAGCTTCGCCAACTGGATCGTGCCGGAGCTGGGCCTCACGAACACCCAGTTCGGCCTGCTGACCGGACTGGTGTTCATCTTCTTCTACTCGGTCATGGGCCTCTTCATGGGGACGCTGGTGGACCGGATGAACCGGACGCGGCTCATCGCCGGCGGGGTGGGCTTGTGGAGCGGGCTCACCGCCGTGTCCGGGATGGCGCAGGGCTTCCTCAGCCTGGCGTTGCCCAGGGTGTTCATCGGCGTCGGCGAGTCCATCCTGACACCGGCCGCCATGTCCCTGTTCGGGGACCGCTATCCCGCACGCTGGCTGGGAGTGGCCACCGGGATCTACGGTCTGGGCGTGCCGATCGGCATCGCCTCGAGCCTGTTCATCGTCGCGTACCTGGAACCCATACTTGGCTGGCGCGGCTGCTTCTATGCGTTGGGCGCGATCGGTGTCGTGCTGGCGGCGGCGATGTGGTTCGTCAAGGAGACGCCCAGGGTCCAGCGCCGCGCGGCACAGACCTCTTCCGCGCCGTCCTTCCGGGAGTTGATGCTCGGCCTGCTGTCGGTCCTCAGGCACTCACCGTCGCTGTCCATGACGGTCCTGGGCGCGGTGTCCTTCACGCTCCTGCTCGGGGCGAGCGCCTTCGAACAGCTCTGGTTCGTGCGGGAGCGCGGGTTCGACCGTTCGGAGATCGCGGAGATCAGCGCGTGGTACGCCATATTCGGCGGCATCATCGGTACGCTCGTCGGCGGGTACGGCGGCGACATCTTCATGCGCAGAACCGGCATCGGGCGACCGATGTTCCTGTTCTGGATCATGCTCGTCCTCGCGCCCTTCAACGTCGCCCTGCGCATCGTCGAACCGGACTCGCTGCTGTTCTGGGCGGGCGTGTTCTTCATCTACTTCCAGCTCGGCGTCTTCTACGGACCGACCTTCGCGACGGTGCAGGAGCTGACGCCGCCGCGCATGCGCGGCACCGTCGTCGCCTTCTGCATCCTGATGCTGCAGATGTTCGGCGCCGCGGCCGGGGCAACCGTGGCCGGCCTCGTCATCGAAATGCTGCAGTCGTCCGGCGTGCCGGAGCCTTACACCCGCACCCTGCTGGCGTTCACCTTCGTCTCGATGGCGTCGATACCGCTGTTCTTCTTCGCCGGGAGGAGATTTCGTCGGGACAGGGACGCGCTGTCTGCGCGGGAAGGCGTTTCGGAACCCCAAGCGGGCAGTGTCTAGAAGTCTGGCTCTTACCCGGCGGCTCGCGCACAACGAGCCGCTCGTGGAGATCACGCAGGTGAAGGGTACGTCCGAGAAACACCCGGCCAGTCCGGTATGACGCGGGGCGGCGCCTCGAGGCGACGGATGCCGGGGGTCGCCCGTGGGCTACGGATTGGGGTCTCATTGTCCGTGAGGGCGGCGCATCAGGCACACGCCGGCGAGTGCGCTATCGGTTGTCGCTGCAAGTCGTGTGGGAGATTCGCGCGCGATGTGTGCAGCGATGGCGCACGGTGGCTGCGGCCCCCGGACGACAGCCCTGCCGGCCTACTGCATCACCAGGGGCGGTCGCCGGCCCTGAAACCGTCCTCGCTGTCGTCGGAACCGGCCCCGCGGCGCCTGTCCCAGGCCTTGGCGATCAGCTCCAGTTGCTCCGTTCGGAAGCGATTGCCTACGGCGAGCGTTGGGCCGAGTTCCATGTAGGGCTCGTCTTCGAGGTTGAAGGCAGGCCATTCGGGTAGCGGGCCGCCGTTCGGGTCCCCGGTCCGGGCGAAGCGGACCCAGGTCTCGGCGAGCATAGACGAGAACTCGCGGTCGGCATCCGTCGGTACGGCCTGGAAGCCCTCGAGGTCTCCCAGCAGGTACATCTGGAAGGACCCGTGAAAAGCGCCGTAGTACTCGGCGTTGGGCACTGGCGGGCGCCAGTTGAACCAGTACAGGAAGGCATCGGCCTCAACGTTGGTCATGCCCCTGGCCCAGGCGCGCATGGGGTAGTTGAAGTTCAGGTCGTTCAGGAGGTCCTGCCAGGATCGGATGGCCTCCTCGTCGGTCGCGGCCGGGTATTGCGAAGCCAGTTCCTCCCTCGCCTCGGGAAGCATCGCCGCGGAGAACATCCGGAACCCCCGAACCCCGGGCGCCATCACCTTCGCGAGTTGTTCCACTGGCGCGGAGGACTCGTCGGAAGTGGAGCCGACCATGGTCGGTACGTCCGCCTGATTTCCGCTGGCGAACGTGGTGGCCACGTCCTGCACGAGAACCTCCCCGTCGACCATGGGCAGGTATTCATAGACGGAGAAATCGCGGCTGGACTGGGCCGCGTCCAGGACCCGCTCGGCAGGCACGCCGCGCAGGGCTGCGAGTGACTGGTCCCCCCCTTCGCCGACGACGGCAGCGGCAAACCGCAGGCCGTTGGACTCGCCGGAGGGCGCGAAGGGCTGATCCCGGGTCCGGTGCCGCATGGGATGGAACGGGGCCCCGCTCTGGCCGATGGCGCGATGGAACAGGCCCCGCGCCAGCGGGCTGGCCTGCAGGACGGCTACGCTCGTGCCGCCCGAGGACTCGCCCAGGATGGTGACGTTGTCCGGGTCACCGCCGAATGCCGCGATGTTGTCCCGCACCCACTGCAGGGCCTGGATCTGGTCGCGGAACCCCTGGTTCCCGGAAACGCCGTTGGAACTCTCGGCGCTCAGTTCCGGGTGCGCGAAGAATCCGAGTTGGCCGAGGCGATAGTTGAAGGTGACGAACACCGCACCCTTCCCCGCAAGCTGCCAGCCCGCGTGCTTGGAACCGGCGCCGGCTACCAGTCCGCCGCCATGTATCCACACCATCACCGGCCGGCGTTCGTCCGGGCGGTCCGCCTCGGTCCAGACGTTCAACGTCAGGCAGTCTTCGCTCTGCCGGTTCGGCGGCCTGTTCTGCTGGGCGGCGTAGAACGGAACGTTCATGCCGCGGCGCTGCATGCAGATCGGGCCGGGAGCGCCGGCGTCGAGGACGCCTTCCCAAGGTACGACAGGTGCGGGCGGCGCCCAGCGAAGGTCTCCCGTGGGCGGCGCCGCATACGGTATGCCGTGGTACTGCTTCAGGCCGCCGGGGGACGTGTCACCGGTCCCGCGGATCGCGCCACC
>JAPPHP010000115.1:0-4636 GCA_028821035.1 Gammaproteobacteria bacterium
CTGCGGGAGTTCCTGGACCGGGGGAGCAGCGATTTCTGGTGGCGAGAGGTGCCGATGAGTGTCGACATGCATGGCGCCGCCAGCGCCCTGGTGTCGAGCATGGTTCACAACGAGTTGACGCCACTACAGCTTGAGGCCTCGTCGCTGCAGCTTCTGTACCTGGGGATCCGGAGCCTGGAGCGCGCCTCTCCGGACACGGCTCTGTCCCTCAACGCCCGCGACCTTCGCGTGATCGAGAGAACGGCGCAGATCCTGCAGCGGGAGTTTGCCGATGCGCCCAGGATCGGTGCGCTCGCGAGACGCGTGGGCATGAACGACGCCAAGCTCTGTGCGGGCTTCAAGCAGGTGTTCGGCATGACCATATCGGCCTACACCCGGCACCTTTGCATGCGCCGCGCGAAGACGCTGCTCGAGGAATCGACGTTGAGCATCGTCGAGGTGGCCGTCGAGGTGGGCTACGGTCACCCCGGCAACTTTGCGACCGCCTTCAAGCGCTACTTCGGCGTGACGCCGACACAGGCGCGCCGGGGTAGCCTGCGGCGGGGCCGCCTCGTCCCCGTGCGGTCGTGTCGATCGAAGGTGTCGCTGGTCAGCGCAGGCGAAACCTGACCCGTACGCCCATCTCCCGGGGCCGGATGATGAACTCCTGCAAGCCGAGCACGGAAGTTGGCGCGGTGCTCGAAAGAATGCCTCGCTCGTCGGTGGCGTTTCTGACGAACAACTCCACGTCGAATCGTCCTTGGCCGAGCACGGCGCGCAGGTTGATCACTTCGTAGCTGTCGAGCTTCACCGAGGCGCCGGTGCCGGCTTCGGCAGCGGACAGCACGTCCCCCACCTGGTTGAAGTCGGCGCGCAGGTAGCCGCTCCAACTCGCGTTCAGCGCGTAATCGTACTGGATGCCCACGCTGAGAATCGCTTCCGGCGATCCGGGCACCCGGGCCCCCTTCTCGAAGCCGGAACGTGGGTCGACGCTCTCGAACTCGGTGTTGCTGAACGAAGCGGCCAGATCCAGCCGCAGGTTTTCCGTCAGGAGAGCGGTCACCTCGACTTCGGCGCCTTCGCCCGTGGCTTCGCCGGCGTTGACGATGGGCGTGAATCCGCAGGCGAGTTGCAGCGTCGTCTGGATGTCCTCCCAGTCGACACGGTAGACGGCGGCGTTCACGGTGGTACGGCCGTTGCCCAGGCTCCACTTGCCGCCCAGTTCGTAGTTCCAGAGCGTATCCGGTTCAGTGAGACTGAGGTCACCGAGTACGGCCAGTTCGGGACCGCAGGGCCCCGCCGGAACGGTCTCGTTGATGACGCCCGTGCGGAAACCCTGTGCGGCCTGCACGTATCCGAAGAAGCTGTCATTGGGCGAATAGGACAACTGGAACTTGGGATTGACCTGGTCGGAGGACGCGTCCCCGTCATCGAGCAGCGGGAACGGAGACTCGGCGATCAGCCCCACCTGACTCTCGAAGAACTCCAGCTCCGTCTCGAAGTAGCGTATGCCCGCGCCGATCTCCCAGTGATCGTCGAGCGCGTAGGTGACCTCTCCGAAGAACGCGAGCTGTGTCTCGTCGAAACTCTTGGCGCTTTCGAACAGCGGGCCGCCGGGGCCAAAAAAGGTATAGGACAGGCAGGACGGGCAGGCGTGGTCGATCAGTGACTGTGACGACGACTGCTCGTGTTTCGAGTAGAACCCGCCGACGAGCCATTGCAGTGCGCCGTCGCTTGCGGACTGCAACCGAATCTCCTGGCTCAGGATTTCGTCGTCCTGGTCGTCGTTGAGTCCCCAGGGGAAGTAGACGCCGAAATTGAGCACCGGGAACGTCGAGGCATCGCGCCGCTGCCCCAGGTCGCGTTCCGTATAGGAGGTGGAGGAAATCAGGGAAAAGCCGTCGAAACGGTAGTCGAGGACCAGGTTGGCGATGCTCAGGTCATCGCCGAGTTCCTGCTCCTGGAAATGGTCTATCCCGTGCGAGTTCGAGTACTTGCCGATCCTGGAATCGATGTCCGGCGAACCGGAACCCATCCTGCTGTCCTGTCCCATGTAGGTGAACCGTACGTCGAGTTGGTCCGTGGGACGCCACAAGAGGCTGACCCTGCCGCCGGAGGTGTCTTCCTGGTTGACGTCCTCCGCGGTGGACGGGGGTACGCCGGGGGACACGATGGTGCCGGGCGGGAAAGGCGCGCCGATGAACACTAGGCCGAATATGGCGCTCAGGTCGAACTGCGGGTTGCCAGGGAACTCGTTGTCGACGAAACCGGACAGCGAGTAGTCGTATCCAACGACCCGCAGGGCGAGCCGGTCTTCGATCAGGGGCACGTTCAGCATGCCCTCGAAGCGGGTGTTGTCGTCATCGCCGTGGGCGGTCGTCGACCAGCTTCCGCTTACCTCGACATCGGCTTCCTCCAGATTGGGCGCCGCCGGGATCAGCCGCACGGCGCCGGCAAGTGCATTGGCGCCGAAAAGGGTGCCTTGTGGTCCGCGCAGCACCTCGAGCCGCTCCATGTCCACGAGCCGCGGGTTCGCGTTGCCGTTGATCTGCTGGCCCGTGTGGGTGGTGGGCACTTCGCCGAAGTAGGTGGCGACGGTGGGCGGCGAGCCGAACTCGCCGGTGCTGATGCCGCGGATCTTGATGCTGTTGCGGGCTGGCCCGGTGTCTTCGATATGGACGCTCGGAAGCGTGTTGAGGTAGTCGCTGAATTCGAGGAAACCCCGGGCTTCGATCTGGTCGCCGCTGATGGCGGATACCGCGAGGGGCACGTCTTGCACCGACTCGCTGCGCTTGGTTGCGGTCACCAGAATCTCCTCGAGTACTGGAGGCCCCTCGGCCACGCAGACCGCTGCCGGCAGCAACAGCAGGCCGGTGACTCCACGAATCGCCGTTTTCATCCGTACCATGACCAACTCCCCGACGGTTGCACGCAGGACCGCGACAGTGAGCTTATGGGTTGCGCGGGCTCAGTTTCTTTGCGTGGGGGCAAAAGATCCTTTGCGCGTGCGCAGTATCGCATCGGTTCGGATGGGCGGGGCCCACCCGGGCGTTCGGACCGATCGGCTCAACCCCGCGGGGTCGCGGCATTCCCGCCGGATTGGGCTGCCGTTTCGCGCGCGCGCCATCTTAGGGCATAGGGCAGCAGCAGGACAGCGCTGGCCAGTATCGCGGCGCCACCAAGCCAGAGTACCCGCGTCAGCTCGCCGCCGTCCGCAAGGTACCCGGCGAGCGCCGGGCCGGCGGCGATCCCAGCGGCCTGAAAAGGCGTGACCAGGACGATGTGACGGTGGGCTCCGTCGAGCGCGGCGACGATGGCGACCAGGTACGGAATCGCGAAGTTCCAGAAGATCTGGAAGACCGTTGCCGCGACCAGGAAGGCGACCGCCGTCATGGGTCCTTGCAGCAGCCAGAGGGCGGCGAGTTGGCCGACAACGACGGCCGCCACCGGTAGTGCGCGTCCATAGCGGCCGGCGATGAGGCTGGCGGCTATGGGGCCGGCCAACGCCAGGCTGACGGACACCGCGAGCGCCCTGCCGACCACCTCCGGGGGAAGCCCGGCCCCTGACCCCATGCGCTCGAGGTAGGCCCAGACGCCGCTCTGCGCAACGAAGAAGACGGTGTTGGCGGCCAGCGCCACGAAAACGTGCCCGTTGGCGCCGGCCGCTGCGAGCCGCTCCCCGACCGAAGGCTCGGGGCCTTGGACGAGTCGTGTCGCCGCCAGCAGCCCGAACGCCGACAGGGCTGTCAGGAGACCGAAAAGACCCGTAAGGCCCCAGCTACCGACCGCTCCCGGCAACAGCCAGAGTGCGGCGGTGCTGAAAGCGACCTGGGCGGCAATGGCCAGGGCGAAGGCACGGTCGGTGTTGTCGACCCGGGCGAGGTGCGCCATGCCGATGGCCATCAGGTTTCCTGCGGCGAGACCCAGGATGCCGCGCAGCGCGAGCAGTGGAATGAAGCCGTCAACGAACAGGCAGGCGGCGTTGCCGGCCACCATGCACGCCAGACTGACCAGGGCGACCCGCCTCCAGTCCGCGCGGCGTACCCAGGCCAAGGCGGCGATGGAGGCGGTGAATATTCCCGCCAGGTCGGCGGAAGCGACCGCGCCGGCCTGCGCCGTGCCAAGCCCCCCGGTGTCGACCAGGGCGCCGACGAACGCCGGCAGTATCAGGAACACGCCACCGCCGGTCACGATGATGACGATGGTTGCCGCGATGGCTGCCGGCTGCGACAGGTTCGAAGGAGAGTCCGGGCGCATCAGGGGGCCTTTCCGAGGATCAGGTCGGCGCCCCGCTCGGCGACCATCAGGGTCGGCGCGTTGGTGTTCCCCGAGGTCAGCCGGGGAAACACCGACGCGTCGATGACGCGCAACCCGGCGACGCCGCGCACTCGTAGTTGCGCGTCGACCACGGCGCCGCTGTCGCTACCCATGCGGCAGGTTCCGCAGGGGTGGTCGCCCCGCCAGGCGGTGGCGCGCACGTACGTTGCCCAAGCCGCATCGTCCTCTGTCCCTGGTCCGGGAACCACCTCCCGCACCACGCGGCGCCCAAGTGGCTGGGCTTGGACGATGCGGCGCGCCAGGCGGCCCGCCTCGGTGAGCGCGGCGACCGATCTGCGAGAACCCACCAGCTCATGCCGAACTATCGGAGGGTCTCCGG
>JAPPHP010000115.1:4646-8349 GCA_028821035.1 Gammaproteobacteria bacterium
TAACGCAGCTCGATGCTGCCGGCGTTGTCGGGGTGCAGGAAGACGCTGCCAACGCCGATTCGGGGCGTGTTCTGTAACGTCCAGCGGGAACTGTCGATGCCGCGGTCCGCGCTGTAGCCGACGGGCATGAACACCAGTTGCAGATCGGGACGGTCCGCGGCGGTGGACGAGCGGACGAAAGCCTGGGCATGCCCCACGCAATAGGCGAGCGGTCCGCGGCCACGAATGAGCCAGTTCATGGCGTGGCCGATGGAACGGAGGGAAACGGGTCGTTCGGTGTTGAGCGTCGGCACGTTCACTTCCCAGTTCTGCATGATGCACGGATGTTCCCGCAGGTTGCGCCCGACGCCCTCCAGCGCATGTTGCACGGCAACCCCCGCGGCTCGCAGTTGGTCGGGTGGTCCGATGCCGGACAGCATGAGCAGCTTGGGGGAGACGAGGGCGCCGGCACTCAGGATGACCTCTCCGGCACAGTCCGCCTGATGAGTCTCGCCGCCCTTGTCGTACTCGACCCCGACCACCCGCCCGTTCGCCAGCCGCAGCCGGTTGACGCGGGCACCGGTTCTGACGGTCAGGTTGCGCCGGCCGCGTGCGGGACGCAGGTACGCCCGCGCGGCGGACTGGCGCCAGCCGCGGCCGATGTTGGCCTGCACCAACCCGACCCCTTCCTGGCGCTCGCCGTTGTAGTCCCCGGTGCACGCGATCCCGGATTGGCTCGCGGCGGCGATGAACTGCTCCGTCAGCGGGTGGCCCACCCGCTCGTTGACCACGCTCACGGGTCCGCTCTCCCCGCGATAGGCGTCGCTCCCGCCTTCCCAGGCTTCCAGGCGCCGGAAGTAGGGCAGCACGCTCTCGTAGTCCCAGCCCGGGCAACCGGCCTGCGCCCAGTCGTCGTAGTCGAGGCGGTTGCCGCGCACGAACATCATGCCGTTGATGGCGCTCGAGCCGCCGAGCACGTTGCCGGCGGACCACACGTCCCGGACCCCGTCGCGCGACGGGTCGGGTTCCCCGGGGTAGAGCCAGTTGAATCTCTCGGCGCCAAACAGAAGCCCTGCGGGAACGGCCACGAGCGGAGAACGCCCGCGGCCCCCGGCTTCGAGCAGCAGTACTCGGTTGGTTCGGTCGGCGGACAGGCGGTTGGCCAGTACGCATCCCGCGGAGCCCGCGCCGATGACGACGTAGTCGTAGTCCGTGCGCATGCTGGTTGACCCCTCCCGAGTCGTTGATCCTCTCACATCATCGTCGCGGGGCGCAGAGCGGGTGCCCGCCAACCGTCAACGTACCCGGACACGGACGCATCACCGTCCCATATACTTTGAGGCGCTACGTCAGAGATCCTTCCGCTACAGATTTCCGGAGTACCCATGCCGCTCGTGGAACCTCTTCCCGCCGATGCCGACGAGAGCGTACGCAAGCTCTCCGAGTTTTTTGGCGGCCCGCTTGGCTTTACGCCGAACAGCGTACTGACCATGCAGCGCAGGCCGGAGATTGCCCGTGCGTTCATCGAGTTGAACATTGCGGTGACCGAGCCCGTGCACATCGACAACCAGCTAAAGCGCATGATCGGCTACATGGCAAGCTTCGCGGCCGGGTGCCGGTACTGTCAGGCGCACCTGGCGCTCGGCGCAAGCCGCTTCGGCGCCAGCGACGAGAAGGTGGCGGCACTCTGGCAGTACAGGACCAGCCCGCTGTTCTCGGACGCCGAGCGGGCCGCGCTGGATTTTGCCCTCGCCGCGGCGAGCGTGCCCAACGGCGTGACCGAAGAGATCGCGTCGGAGTTGAAGAAGCACTACAGCGACGATGCCATCGTGGAAATCCTCGCCGAAGTCGCGCTGATGGGCTTTCTGAACCGGTGGAACGACAGCATGGGCACGGTATTGGAGGCACAGCCCGCCGAACTGGGCGAGACGTTGCTGCAGAGGTCGGGTTGGTCGTCCGGGAAACACGGATAAGGGCGGGGTCCGGCGAAGGGACGGCCACATGCACGTCATGATTGCCGGTGGCGGTATCGGCGGGCTGACCGCGGCGCTGTGCCTGCACGAGATCGGGGTGCGGGTATCGGTGTTCGAATCGGGCAGTGGCCTCGAGGAGCTGGGCGTCGGGATCAACGTGCTGCCTCACGCCGTCAAGGAATACCAGCGACTGGGCCTGGTGGAGCGGCTGCTCGAGAGCGGCGTGGAGTTACAGACCTACGCCTGGTTCAACAAGTTCGGCCAGCGGATCTGGTCGGAACCGAGGGGCCGCAGCGCCGGCTACGACTGGCCACAGATCTCCATTCACCGCGGTCACTTGCAGAGGATTCTGTCCGACGCGGTCAGCGAGCGCCTTGGCGCCGGTACACAGCACTGGAATCACCACCTCGCGGCGGCCGAACAGATCGGCGACCGGGTCCGGGCCAGCTTCGTCGACCGGCGCAGCGGCGCGACCGTGGGGACCTGCGAGGCCGATGCACTGGTCGGGGCGGACGGTATCCACTCGGCGGTGCGGTCCCTTCGCTACCCGGACGAGGGGCCCCCGCGCTGGAGCGGCAACATGCTGTGGCGCATGACCGTGGAGACGGATCCGGTTCTGGGCGGCCAGACGATGATCGCTGTAGGCAACGCACGGACCAAGATCGTCGGCTATGAGATTTCCCGCGCGGCGAAGGAACGCGGCAGGTCCCTGTTCAACTGGATCGCCGAGGCGCGCCTCGGCGAGCCGGGCAGCCCACTGCCGGAGCGCGAGAACTGGAACCGGGAGAGCAGCGTCGATGCGTTTCTCCCCTACTTCGAGAACTGGTGCTTCGACTGGCTCGACGTTCGCGACCTGGCGCGCCGTACCGGGAAGGTATGGGTGTTTCCGATGGTCGACCGGGACCCGCTCGATCGCTGGACGTTCGGCCGGGTGACCCTGCTCGGCGATGCCGCCCACCCCATGTGGCCGATTGGCTCCAACGGCGCTTCCCAGGCAGTGCTCGACTGTCGATGCCTCGCGGACAGCATCGCCCGGTACGAGGACCTGGCGGAGGCGTTCGGGGCGTACGAGTCGGAGCGCCGCCCGGCTACCGCCAGCGTAGTGCTGGCCAATCGCGCCAATGCCCATGACGAAGTGCTGGAGATCGCCGAGCGGCGCGCGCCGGACGGCTTCGACGACATCCGGGACGTGGCGAGCGAAGAAGAACTGAAAGCCATCTGCGATCGGTATCGCCTGACCGCCCGGTTCGACAGGAGTCAGTTGCAGGATGATTGACGAGGCGATGCGTCGGTCGACGCAGGCAAGATGGGCGTGCGTCACTGCTACGTGCAAGGGGACGGGATGAATTCAATCGAACGGTCGCTGGAACAGTACTTCGAGGCCCTGGATACCGGGGACGTCAAGGGAATATTGAAAGTGTTCTCCGAGGACGCACGGGTGTCTTCGCCGTTCCTGGGCGACCTCAGCGCCAGCGAGTTCTTCCCGAGAGTGTTTGCCGCGTCCTCGGCTTCGGACATCACGCTCTTCGATGTGCTTGTGAGCACTCGAGGTCAGCCGCGTGCGATCGGCTACTTTCGCTACGACTGGACCTTGAAGGATGGCACACAGGTGCACTTCGATGCCGCCGACGTCTTCGATTTCAACGCCGCCGGCGAAGTCGTCAGGATGACCATCCTCTACGACACGCACCCCTTGCGAGAAACGGTAGGCGACAAGTACGCCTGATCCGGGCCACGGACCGAGGCGGCGC
>JAPPHP010000484.1 GCA_028821035.1 Gammaproteobacteria bacterium
GTCACCAGTTCCCTGCGCGTCAGCGCAGCGAACTGGCTGCGAGAACTCCTAGGTTTCCGCTTCGTCCGACAGGAACGACCGCAACTGGTCCGACAGGCTGCTGCAGGCGCCCTGGCGCACCCGCGCGACGATGGGGATCGGGACCACGAGGGCCGGGATGAAGCTGGTCCCCACGGCCTCCGAGCGCACGCGCCCGACGTTGACGCCCTGGCGCACGTCCCACACGGACGCTTCGTAGTTCGAGTCGTTCTCCCAGGACAGGAAGCCGAAGCACGCGGGGATACCGCCGCTCACCATCGTGCAGTTGACCGTGCCCGTCTCGCTGGTGCGCTGCGTGGTGCCCTCGATCCACACGAGGTAGCGCACGCCGATCTCGCGGATGCGCTCGGACACCAGGGGGTGCCCGACGACCTCCGAGAAGTCGTCGACGTCCAGCGGCGCCGTGCGCGGTTCGAACCAGGGGAACGTCGCATCGACGAAGTCGCTCTCGGACATCACGCCGAAGTCCTGGTTGCCGCCGGCGACCGCGCGGCTCACGCAGTCGACGAAGCCGGTCTCCGTCTCGCCCCGCGTCTTGTGCTTGCGCCCGAGGACCACGATGGATTCGTCCGCGCTGATGCCGGTGCTGCCTTCGCGCACCTCCTGCACGGTGGCCGTGACGCAGCCCGGCACGCTCGCGAGGGCGGCGAGCGCCAGGAGCATGCCGAGTGCGGCGCCGCGCGTCATCCGCTCGCCTGCGCGGCCTGGGTGGCCCGGGCCGTGAGCGTCCTGATCTCGGGGGCCTGGGGGAAGTAGAAGGCGAAGTGGGCCGCCGCGTCGCGCAGGGCCCAGATGGTGGCCTCGTTGAGGCCGAGGTCGCTGGACGATTCCATGAAGCCGAAGTTCCTGGAGTTGCTCTTCCCGTAGGCGGGCAGGGGCCAGCTCGAGAGCAGTTCGCCGTTCGGGTCGTAGATGTCGATCTTGTACTTGATCCAGATCTCGAAGAAGTCGCTGCGTGTCTGCGCGGGAATCGAGAACTGCAGTTCCTCGACCACGGGCACGATGATCGCGTCGACCCCGGCGCTCGGCGCATCGAGGGACTCCAGGTGCTCGGTGCGGGCGAACATGGCGTCGAACACGCGCTCGAACACCGGCACCTGCGTCGAACCGAGCTCGATACGGAACTTGCCGTACAGCTCGAGGTCCTCCTCGTGCACGTAGTCGGTGAGGGACGCGTCGAAATGGACGCCCATCGTCAGGGGCAGGGGCTCGACCAGCGGCGTGGGGACGGTGGTCTCCACCAGGACGTTCGCGCCGCCACAGCCGCCAAGAACGAAGCACGCGGTCAGGACCCCGGCGGGAAGCGGGTTTCGCATCGTCCTCTCCTGTTGCGGCGTCACTGTGCAGACAATCCGCACGGGGGTCAAGACTGTCTGCCCCAGGGACACCAGAAGAGGGGAGAGGGAGATCGCGGCGATGGCGGAGTCCGGCGGTTCCCGTCCGGGTCTCCCCGATCCGGAAGGAAGCGGCGCTCTCCCGTCTGCCGCCTCGGTGTTCGCCCGTGACCCGCCAATCGCCGCAGGCAGGACGAAAGTGAGAGCAGTCTAACTCCAAGTTGCTACGAAAGGCAACGGTTTATTTCAGCTTGAAACCGGCTTCGCCGGGCCGGGCCGGTTCAGTGGAGCGAGTCGACCCCGAGCCCCACGAACGTGCCGTTGTTGCGGTACGTCAGTTCGCGCATGAGCGCCGCGAAGCGATAGGCGGACTGCTGCTGGCGCGGCGCCGCCTGGAAGATGACGGGGAACCCTACGGCGTGGATGCGCACGAGGCGTTCCCCGGTCTCGCCGGCGCGGTTGATGCGGTCGACCGTGTCGACGACCTCCTCGACGGAGCCGCCGCTGAAGTCGTCCCCGAACACGTAGATGCTGATCTTCTTGTCGGGGGACCAGAACGTGGTGATCGCGCGCTCGATGCCTTCCACGGGGCTCGAGTTGCTGAACGGCGCCCAGGTCTCGAGCCGGCGCATGATCGCCTCGCGGCGCGTCGGGGAGTCCGGTATCCAGCGGTCGCGGAAATTGCCGAACATGTAGTCGCCCATGTCGTTCAGCACCTGGATGCCCTTGACCTCTGGGTAGATGGCGAGGGTCTCGCCGAGCTTGCGCACCACGGACCCCCACGCGAAACGCTGCATGCTGCCGGACGTGTCGATGACGAAGATGATGTACTCGGAGTCGACGGTGATGCCGCCCACCACGTTGTCCTGGCGCTCGAAGCCGGCCCCGAGCAGGCGCGTCATCTCCTCGGTCAGCGTCTGGCGCGCGGCGGCGAGACGGCTGCGCTCCACCGCCTGGGTGTCGGCTTCCTCGGAGGTAGTGGAGAACTCGCCGAGGATCTCGGAGAGTTCGCGCCGGGCGCGGGCCAGTTCGCGCAAGTCCTCCTCGAGCTGGCGCTGCTCGTCCGACATCTGCCGCTCGAGCACCTGGATCTCCCCACGTATCTCGTGCGCCGACTCGCGCTTGGCGGCCACCTGCCCGTCGAGGTCGACGCTCACGAGTTCCAGCGCCAGCGGCTCGACCGTCTTGGTGATGATGAGCAGCAGCACGATGGCGCCGAAGCCGCAGCAGATGACGTCGAGGAAGGAGAGGCTGAACTCCTCGACCTCGCGTCGCGTGCGGGTCTTCACGGCCAGTCCTCCGAAGGCGACATGTACACGCCGCCCGTGTTCTGGGCCAGCGACCAGTAGGCCGCCGGCGCCAGCGGGTCGCCCTCCATCGGGAACATGATGACGTTGACGGGGACGTTGGGGGGCAGCCGCTTCAGGGCGTCGCCGTAGTGCGACATGCGCTGGCGCCCGGTGACCGTCGCGCGGCGCGGCGCCTCCGCCCCCTGGGTGGGCAGGCTGTCGACGATCAGGAAGACGTTGTCCGGCACGGGGTCCATCCGCCCCATGGCGTCGAACAGGTCCTCGAGGCTGGTGCCGCCGCCCGGCGGCGTCTCTCCGAGCGCCTCGATGGCGTCGGACATGACGTTGGCGTCGGTGGTCTCGTACCACGCCTCGGAGGGGAGGGCGGACTCCACCGCGGTGTTGAAGCGCACGATCTGGAAGCGGCTGTCGATGGGTACCTGCGCCGTCAGCCACTCCACGGTGCGCACCGCCCGCTGCCACTTGGGCGACTGCAACTGGCGCTCGAGGGACATGTTGCGGCGGCGGATGACGTTGACGATGCTCGCATCGAGCATGCTCGCGGAGGCGTCGAGGGCGATGAGGATGTGCGACCCGCCGACGAACAGGCCCGTCAGGTACTGGCGGTCCCCTTCGCCTTCCACGAAGATGGCCGAGCGCCCGGCGTTCTCTTCCTCGATCGCGCGCAGTCGTTCGACCTCTTCCTCGCGCGTCTCGACGTCGGTCTTGAGCTCCTCCAGGCTCTCCCGCTCGGCGATGGTGAGCGCCTCGAGTTCGTCGAGTTCGTCGCGCCGGCGTTCGGCGTCCTCGACGATCGCCATCCGTGCCCGGCGCGCCTCGGCGATCTGGCGCTTGATCTCCTCGATGCGCTCCTGCAGCACGGTGAGGTCCGGACGCCCGGTGTCGATCTCGTAGTCGAGGAGCCGTATCTCCGCGAGCAGGTCACGGCTCACCGCGCGCACGTCGTCGTCGGTCGAGTGCTCGATGATGAGGAAGATCAGCACGACGGCGCCGAAGCCGCAGGACATGACGTCCAGGAACGAGAGCGAGAACGCGTTGAACCGGCGTTTCCTCGCCATGGCGTCAGCGCTCGATCACCCGCACGATGCGGAACGCGCGTCCGCGTGTCTCGATCACGGCGCCCGCCGCGACGCTGGTCTCGCCGACGATAGGCTGCCCGTTGAGGGAGACGGGGACGTCACTGACGGGGACGACATGGTGGCCGGCGTCCCGCCGCACGATGCGGAACGCGGCGCCGAGATCGCGGGCCTCGGGGTGTTCGGCGGCTTCGAGGCCGTCCCGCAGGGGCACCGCGACGGCACCGCACAGGAGGTGCGTGCCCGCGGCCTCGGCGACAGCGGCCGGGGCGACGTGGTGCCGGGCGGCGACGGCCGACACGAAGCTGACGCCGTCGCCCGCCTCGAGGGTGTCTGCGGAAGCCTCGACTCCGGCGCGGGAGGCCCCGGCGTCGAGCCGCACCACCGTGTGGCCGAGGCCGGCAAGTAGCGCGTCCAGTCCGGGCAGGCGTTGCGCGCGGCGCGTGAGGGCGAGCGTCGTGGGCGCGCCGATGTGCTGCGACAGGACCTCGTAACGCTGCGCGGACTTCCCGGCGAGCGCGGAGAGCGGCAGGTCCACGGTGCGCGTGTCGCCCTGGTGCGCCACCTCGACGGTCAATTCGGCCGGCGCGCCGTTGCCGGCCTTCGCGATGGCGGCGTAGACCTGGTCGAACACCTGCTGTTCCGCGGCGGCGATGGTCAGCGGGTCGAAGCGGGTCTCGGCGACGAAACGATCGGCCACCGCATCCACCCAACCCTCGAGCAGGCGCAGCAGGCCCGCCTCCGCGACTTCCTCCGCGGCGACCCGCCGCACGGTGGACTCGCACGCGAGGGTCGCCACGGACGCCCGGTGCAGGGAGATGTCGAGGAGGCGCGCTTGCGCCGGGAGCGACGCCGTGCATGCGGCGGCCACGGCGGCGTCGAGCAGCGACGCGACGGCGATTCCCGCTTCCTGGGCGATGCCGAGCAGCAGCCCGAGCTGATCGGGGGTGCTGGTGCTCGGCACGACCAGGTGGACGGCCGCGCCGTCGAGGTCCGCTCCCTGCGCGATCTGGCGGAGGTGGCGGTAGACCAGGTCGGCCTGGTTCGCCACCCCCGGGGCCGTCGCGTGCACGGGCTCCCCGTTCATGCGCGCGAAGTACTGGTTCTCGGAGCGCCGCGGGTCGAGGCGCGCGGTGGCGAGGGCGTCGTTGCCGAAGGTCGGCGTGCGTCCCGCGAGGGAGGCGATGCCGGGCTCCTGGTAGGCGACGGTCCCGTCCCGGGACAGGGTGATCTCCGCGTCGTTGAGTTCGAGGACCCACACGGTCAGCGGACCTGCATGTGGCGAATGAGGCGCCGGTCGCAGTAGTTCTGGATGTCGAGGACCAGCCGTTCCTGCACGAGCTGGACCTGGTCGACCAGGAAACGGATCAGGATGCTGATCACCAGCGCCACGAACGTCGAGTTGAAGGCCACGCCGAGGCTCTCGGTGACCCCGGCGATGTTGCCGCCGACGGCTTCGTACGCCTGGCTGAGCGCGTCGCCGATGCCCCGGACGGTCCCGATGAACCCGATGGAGGGAATCGCCCAGGTGATGTAGCGCACCATGGCCAGTTCGCTGTCGAGGCGGTCGGACTCGGCGTCGCAGACCTGGCGCACGGCTTCGGAGACGTCGTGCACGTTGCGCGTCGAGGCGAAACGCTGCAGCGCCGCGAGCAGCGCCCGCGGCAGGAGCTGGTTCTGCGTTTCCACGGGCAGGGCCTGGACGGGGCGCGCGTACTCCCGGGTGTCCTCCGGGAGGATGCTCATGCCCTCGCCGACGTGGGTGATCTCGGCGTCGAGCAGCCGCCTTTCCCTAAGCGAGTTCCGCGCCTTGAACCCGATGATCGCGATGGCCCACAGCCCGAGGATGAAGCACGACTCCTGTTCGTAGTCCCGCATCACGACGTAGAGCGAGCGCTCCGTGCCCACCGGCTCGCCGGCCGCCGCCTGTTCCGCGCGGACGGCCAGGATGGCGTCCGCGTTCGGGCGCACGACGGTGACGTAGACCAGATGCACGACGATGATCGCCACGAACAGGGCGACCACCTGGTAGATCGACTCGAAGGGCAGGGTTCTCTTCATACCATGGCGCCCCCGTTCAGATGTCCACCGGGAACCGGACCGAGAGGTCCTCGGAGATGTCCTCGGTCGGCACGAAGATGTCGGGAGTCTTCTCGGTGGTGTCCGCCCGGGCCGGTGCCTCGCTCGGCGCCTCGGCGCGCTCGGCGTCCTCTTCGGTCTCGCGTTCGTAAGTCGCCTCGGGCGGCGGCGGCTCCGCTTCGCCGGCCAGGGCCGGCCAGGTCCCGGCCGCCATAAGGCAGAGAGCGGCGGTCGCTGCGGTCCGGATATGGCTACGGGGCGGTCGCATCGTACTCACTCCGCGAACCGCGCGATGCGGAAACCGACGTCGGGGCGGCCCTTCGCCCCGTAGTCGCGGAAGGTCAGGCGCAGTTCCGATATGGCGCCGTGCATCCAGCTCGAACCCTTGATCACGTGGTAGTCGCCGTCCTTCGGTCCCAGCGGGTTCAGGCGCTGGTCCGGCTCCGGTATCTCGTAGAAGTCGTGCACCCATTCGGCCACGTTGCCCCCGAGATCGTAGAGCCCCTTGGCGTTCGCCTGGAACGTCCCCGGGGGACCGCTCACGATGTGGTTGTCGTTGTAGCCGAAGATGATGCGTCCGACAACGTGCGTCGCGGAGCGGTCGGCGTAGTTTCCGTGCCGGTCGGGGGGCGGCAGGCTCTCGCCCCAGGGAAAACGCAGCAGGGGCGCCCCGTCGTCCACGTGCCGGGCGGTCCAGGCCCACTCGGCCTCGGTCGGCAGGCGGTACCCGAGGGCGTCCGGGTCGAAGCCGACGACCTTGCCGAACTCCTCGACGTAGAAGGGGTCCAGGCCCTCCTGCCCCGAGAGCCAGTTGCAGAAGAGGGCGGCCTCATCCCACGCCACGTTGGCGACGGGCTGCTCGTCCTCGTCGAGGTCGGCGGTCTCGAACGAGCCGGAAGAGTGCCCCCCGGCGAAGCGCCGGAAGTCGGCGTTGCTCACCTCCTTCTCGGCGATGTAGAAGAACCGGGTCAGGTCGACGTCGCGCAGCACCTCGTTGGCGCGGCGGCCGGGCTCCCGGCGCGACGCCCCGAGCCGGATCGGGGTGGGCTTCATCAGCAGCAGTTCCTGGCCGAGGGCCGTGGCGATGCGCGGTTTCAGGCGTGCGAAGCGGGCTTCCTCCAGGGTCAGCAAACGCACCTTGACTTCCTGCACCAGGCCGGGCTGCGGCGTGACGGTCTTGCGGTATCCCGCGTAGCCGGGCTTCCTGATCTCGATTTCGTGCGGCATCGCCGCCAGCGTGACCGTACGGTTGACGCCGCCCCTCAGCGCACCGTCGATCCAGAGTTCGGCGTCGGCGGGTTCCGCGGTGACGGACACGTCGCCCGTCAGGGCCGGCAGGTCGAAGCGAACGGCGGTCTCCCGGCCCGACGCGACGCGCACGTTGCGGGTGAGGGCGCCGTAGCCGATCTTGAAGACCCGCAGCCGGTGCTCGCGACCCGGCGTCAGCGTCAGTTCCGTCGGCGTCGTCCCGCGATACGTGCCGTTCACAGTGACGCCTGCCCCGGCCGGGGAGGAGCGGACGCTGACGAGCCCGTCGGCGCGTTCGAGGTCGATCGGGGGCAGCACGCGGGTTTCCTCCGCGCGCACCTGCAGGATGTCGCGCCACGCCTTGTAGCCGGCCAGCTTGACCTCGATGCGGTGCTCTCCGCTCGGCACCGGTACGGGGCCGGGCGTGACGCCGACCTCGGCGCCGTCGACGCGAACGGTGGCGCCCGCGGGCCGGGTGGGGAAGGTGACATCGGCCCAGTCGGGGCGGAGGACGCCGCGCACGGTCTGTTCGACCTCCCGCCCCTCGACGTCGACTTCGACGTGGGCGTCCTGGTAACGGGGCAGGGACATCGTCACCGTGCGCGCGCCGGCCGCCACGTCGGCGGTAAGCGGCGCTGCGCCCACCGCCGTGTCGTCGACGAACACCGTCGCTCCGGCGGGCTCCGAGTGGAAGGTCAGGCGTCCGGGCAGGCGCGTCATCACGTGGACGAAGGTCTGGCTGCGCGGCGCCGCCACGTCGAGGAGCGTCTCGAGGGGGTGATAGCCGGGCGCCGTGGCGCGGAGGAGGTAGGCGCCTTCGCGCAGCAGCCGGATGCCGGCGAACTCGAGCTCGAAGCCGCCGCTGACCTCGACCGTGGCCGTCGCCGGCTCGATGTCGAAGCGGACCGACTTGGCCGTGAACAGGAACCAGAGGAACCAGGCGACGGTCAGCACCGCCGCGATGGCCGCGATGCGGCCCTTCGTGAGCGGCAACCGTCGCCGCGTCTCGTCGACCGCCGTCGGCTGGAAGCGGACGGGCTCGATCGTCGTCGTGCGCGCCGGTTCGTTCATGGCGGCCGGGTCAGATGCGTTCCTCGCACCGGATCGTGACCGGCCCCATGCCGGCGTCCAGCACGATCTCCTTGCGCACGTCGCGGCACCCGGCGCGGCT
>JAPPHP010000114.1 GCA_028821035.1 Gammaproteobacteria bacterium
TCGGGATGGTCAAGCAGTGGCAGGACATGCAGTACGGCGGGCGCCACTCGCACAGTACCTACCGCGACGCACTGCCCGATTTCGTGGCCCTGGCGGAGTCCTTCGGCCACGTCGGCATGCGCGTGGAGAGCCTGGCCGAACTCGAAGCCGCGATCCCGAAGATGTTCAGCGCGCGCTACGCCGACCGCCTCGTGTTCCTCGACGCGTGGATCGACCCGGACGAGCACGTCTACCCGATGGCCGTCAAGGGCGGCGCGATGCGCGACATGGTCCTCGAGCGCGCCGCCGAGACCGACGGCGCCGCAGCCCCGGTCAAGTGAGCGCACGGCGCATCATCGCCGTCCTGCTCGAGAACGAGGCCGGAGCCCTGTCCCGCATCATCGGGCTCTTCGCCCAGCGCAACTACAACATCGAGTCGCTGACGGTCGCGCCCACGGAGGACCCGACGCTGTCGCGCCTGACCCTGACGACGGCCGGCGACGAGCGCACGATCGAGCAGATCACCAAGCAGCTCAACAAGCTGATCGAGGTCGTCAAGGTCGTCGACCTGACCGACGGCGATCACCTCGAGCGCGAACTCATGATGGTGAAGGTGCGGGCCGAGGGGCTGCGGCGCGCCGAGGTCAAGCGCACGGCGGACATCTTCCGGGGCCAGATCATCGACGTCGCCACCGATGCCTACACCGTCCAGTTGACCGGGCCCAGCGACAAGCTCGACGCGTTCCTGCGCGCCATCGGCAGCCAGGCCGTGATCGAGGTCGCGCGTTCCGGCGTGGCCGGGATCGGACGCGGCGACAAGGTCCTGAGTCTCGGATAGGCAGGGCGTTCGACGGGACGCCGGAGCGAACGGAGGAGCAACCCATGCAGGTCTACTACGACAAGGACGCCGACCTCTCGATCGTGCAGAACATGCGCGTGACCGTCGTCGGCTACGGCTCCCAGGGGCATGCGCACGCGAACAACCTGCGCGACTCCGGGGTGGCGGACATCGCCATCGGCCTGCGCCCCGGGGGCGGGTCCTGGCCGAAGGCCGAGAACGCGGGATTTCGCGTGGCGTCGGTGGGGGAGGCCGTGGAAGGCGCCGATCTCGTCATGATCCTGACGCCGGACGAGCACCAGCAGCGAATCTATCGCGAGGAGATCCTGCCGAACATCAAGGAGGGCGCGGGGATCGCCTTCGCGCACGGGTTCAACATCCACTTCGGCCTGATCGAGCCGCGCGAGGACCTGGACGTCGTCATGATCGCCCCGAAGGGGCCGGGACACACCGTCCGCTCCACTTACGTCGAGGGCGGCGGCGTCCCCTCGCTGGTGGCCATCGGACAGGACGCCAGCGGCCGCGCGCGGGACATCGCCCTCTCGTACGCGTCGGGCATCGGGGCCGGCCGGGCCGGGATCATCGAGACGAACTTCCGCGAGGAGACCGAGACGGACCTGTTCGGCGAACAGGCCGTGCTCTGCGGTGGGGCCGCGGCCCTGGTGACGGCCGGGTACGAGACCCTGGTCGAGGCCGGTTACGCGCCGGAGATGGCGTACTTCGAGTGCCTGCACGAACTCAAGCTGATCGTCGACTTCTTCTACGAGGGCGGCGTCGGCAACATGTGGTACACGGTCTCGAACACCGCCGAGTACGGGGGCCTGACGCGCGGCACGCGCATCGTCACCGAAGAGACAAAGCGCGAGATGAAGCGCATACTCGGGGAAATCCAGTCCGGCCGGTTCGCCCGTGAGTTCGTGAGCGAAAACCAGGCCGGGGCGCCCACCATCAAGGCGATGCGCCGCATCAGCCAGGGCCACGAGATCGAGCAGGTAGGCGCCAGGTTGCGGGCGATGATGCCCTGGATCGAGGCGAACAAGCTGGTGGACCGCCAGAAGAACTGACCCGGTTTCCATGTCCGAACGGGAAGACGAACAGACACCGCGCAAGGCGGCCGGCCGGGCAGGGCGGCGGCGCCTGCGGTCGATGGAGGGGGTGTCGGGAAGCACGCCGCGCGACCGGTATCGCCGGGGCATGGCGCTCCTGCCGAACCTCATCACCACCGGGGCGATGTTCTCCGGCTTCTTCGCGATCGTCGCTGGCATGAACGGACGCTTCGTGGCCGCCGGCCTTGCCGTGTACGTCGCCATGATCCTGGACGCGGCCGACGGCCGCGTGGCGCGCATGACCAGTTCCGAGAGCGCCTTCGGGGCCGAGTACGACAGCCTGTCGGACATGGTGGCGTTCGGCGTCGCCCCGGCGCTGGTCGCCTTCTCCTGGGCGCTGTCGAGCCTGGGACAGGTCGGCTGGGTGGTCACCTTCGTCTACATGGCGTGCGCCGCGCTGCGCCTGGCCCGCTTCAACACCCAGGGCGGCGACCAGGCGAGCTTCACCGGGCTGCCGAGCCCGGCGGCGGCCGCGGTGCTCGCGAGTTCCGTCTGGCTCTGGAGCGAGGCCGCCGCGGGTCCCGCAAGCCTGGCGGCGGCGATCGGCACGGCGCTCGTGACGCTGGGTACGGGCGTACTGATGGTGTCCAGCTTCAGCTACGCGTCGCTCAAGGCGATCAACCTGCGCGAGCGGGTGCCGTTCGTGACGCTCGTGGCGGTCGCGTTCGGCTTCGCCGTGGTGTTCGCCGACCCGCCCCGCGTATTGCTGGCCCTGTTCGGGCTCTACGCGCTCTCGGGACCGGCCCGATGGGCCTGGGACCGGTTCCGTAATCGGAACGCAAACCCAATTCAATGAGTTAGAGATCAGAGTTAAGGAAAACAGTCAAAAATATGTGCAGCGCACCAATCCGTCCGAGCGAGATTACGCCGGAACACGTCTACCTGTCGCGACGCCGGTTCGTCGGCGGCGGCGCCGCGCTTGCCCTGGGCGCCGGGGCGGCGCACGCCCTCTCCGAGGACTGGCTGACGGCCCGGGGGTTCCGGCCGGGCATGCCCATCGAGGGCGAGGAGACCACCCCGGTCCAGTACGCGACCGCCTACAACAACTTCTACGAGTTCGGCACCGACAAGGACGACCCCGCCCGCTACGCGCACGAGATGACGGTGGACCCCTGGACCGTGGAGGTGGCGGGAGAGGTCGGGAAGCCGGGCAAGCTCGGCATCGAGGACCTCCTGGCGAATGTCGACCTCGAGGAACGGGTGTACCGCCTGCGCTGCGTCGAGGCCTGGTCGATGGTGGTGCCCTGGATCGGGTTTCCGGTGAAGACGCTGCTCGACCGCTTCGAGCCGACCGGCGCCGCGAAGTTCGTCGAGTTCGAGACGCTGCACCGGCCTGACGAGATGCGCGGCCAGCGGTCCTTCTTCTCCGGCATCGACTGGCCCTACCGGGAGGCGCTGCGACTCGACGAGGCCTACCACCCCCTCGCGATCTTCGCCGTCGGCATGTACGGCAAGGTGCTGCCGAACCAGAACGGCGCGCCCCTGCGGCTGGTGGTCCCCTGGAAGTACGGCTTCAAGAGCATCAAGTCCATCGTGCGCATCCGACTCACGCGGCGGCGCCCGTCGACCACCTGGAACGACCTGCAGCCGCGCGAGTACGGGTTCTACGCCAACGTCAACCCGACCGTGGACCATCCGCGCTGGAGCCAGGCGAGCGAACGCCGGCTTCCGAGCACGCTGTTCTCCCCGAACCGCATCGAGACAAGGATGTTCAACGGGTACGAGGAAGTGGCGCCGCTCTATGCGGACATGGACCTGCGCCGCAACTACTGAAGCGCGCCGCGCCGCCGGACGATTCGCGCAAGGCGCCCGGTGAACCCGTCGGCCGCGCGCTACCGCTGGACGCAGACGGCTCTCGTCGCGCTGCTCTGCATCCCGCTGGCGATCCTCGCGTACGACTTCGTACGGGAAATCCGTCAGCCTGGCGTCGCGTTCGGGCCGGACCCCGCCGAGACGATCGTGCGCTACCTGGGCGAGTGGGCGATCCGCATACTGTTGGCGACGCTCGCGGTGTCCCCGCTCGCGCGGCTCCTCCGGCGCCCCCGGCTGGTGCGCTTCCGGCGCACGTTCGGCCTCGCGGCGTTCTCCTACGCCGTCGCCCACTTCGCCGGCTACCTGGTCCTGCTGGCGGGTCTCGACGCGGCGACCTTCCTCGCGGACTTCGTCGAACGGCCGTACATCACGGTCGGTCTCGCGGCTCTCGTCCTCCTGGTGCCCCTGGCCGTGACGTCGACGCGGGGCTGGCAGCGGCGCCTCGCGCGGAACTGGCGGCGGTTGCACCGTCTCGTCTACGCGATAGGCGTCCTCGCGTGCATTCACCTGCTCTGGCTGTCGAAGGGCGACTACATGGACGCGGCGCTCTACGGCGGGCTGCTCGCCCTGTTACTCGGCGAGCGGGGCGGTCGGTACACTATGTCGCGGCGGCGGCGGAGGGGCGCATGAAGGACGGCGGATACTGGCGGGCGAACCTGCGCCTGGTGGCGGGCTGTCTCGCCGTCTGGTTCGTCGTCTCCTTCGGATGCGGCATCCTCTTCGTCGACCTCCTCAACGAGATCCCCCTCGGCGGCTTCCGCCTCGGCTTCTGGTTCGCCCAGCAGGGCAGCATCTACGTCTTCCTGGTGCTGATCTTCTTCTACGCTTGGCGGATAGGACGGCTCGACCGGGAATACGGCGTCGAGGAAGAAGACGACCACGCCTGATGGAACTCACTACGCTGACCTACGCGGTCGTCGGGGCCTCGTTCGCCCTCTACATCGGTATCGCGTTCTGGTCGAAGGCCCAGGGCACGGGCGACTTCTACGTCGCCGGCAAGCACGTCCACCCCGTCGCCAACGGCATGGCCACGGCCGCGGACTGGATGTCCGCCGCGTCGTTCATCTCGATGGCGGGACTGATCGCCTTCCTCGGCTACGACGGCTCGGTCTACCTGATGGGCTGGACCGGCGGCTACGTGCTCCTGGCGCTGCTCCTCGCCCCGTACCTGCGCAAGTTCGGCAAGTACACGGTCCCGGAGTTCATCGGGGAGCGCTACTACTCCCAGACCGCCCGAGTGGTGGCGGTGATCTGCCTCATCGTGATCTCGTTCACCTACGTCGCCGGGCAGATGCGGGGCGTCGGGATCGTCTTCTCCCGCTTCCTGAACGTCGACATCACGACGGGGCTCCTGGTCGGGATGGGGGTCGTCTTCTTCTACGCCGTGCTCGGCGGCATGAAGGGGATCACCTACACGCAGGTCGCGCAGTACTGCGTGCTGATCTTCGCCTACACCGTCCCGGCAGTGTTCGTCTCGCTCCAGGTCACGGGCGTCGCGATTCCGCAGATCGCCTTCGGCAGCACCGTCGCCGACGGCGGCGCCTGGCTGCTGACCACGCTCGACCGGATCGTCACGGACCTCGGTTTCCCCGCCTACACGGACGGCACCAAGAGCGGCATCGACGTGTTCTTCATCACGCTCGCCCTCATGATCGGCACCGCCGGCCTCCCGCACGTGGTGGTGCGGTTCTTCACCGTGCCGCGGGTGCGCGACGCGCGTATCTCCGCGGGCTATGCGCTCCTCTTCATCGCGATCCTCTACACACCGGCCCCGGGCGTGGGCGCGATCGCGCGCCTCAACCTGACCACGACGATGCAGACCGGCCCCGTGGGCGCGCCCGACGGCAACTTGGTCTACGAAGAGCGCCCGCAGTGGTTCCGGACCTGGGAGGAAACGGGTCTCCTGTCCTTCACGGACCACAACGCGGACGGCCGCATCCAGTACTACAACGACGCCAACCCGGAGTTCGCGGAACGGGCGGCGGAGTTCGGGTGGGCAGGCAATGAACTCACCGTGGACCGCGACATCATCGTGCTCGCCAACCCGGAGATCGCGGGGCTGCCGAACTGGGTGGTCGCCCTCGTCGCGGCCGGGGGCATCGCCGCCGCGCTATCGACCGCCGCGGGCCTCCTGCTCGTGATCTCCGCCGCCATCTCGCACGACATCACCAAGGGGGTGATCGCCCCGCGGATCTCCGAGAAGCGGGAACTGCTCATAGGGCGGATCAGCGCGGGCGTCGCGATCCTGATGGCCGGCTACCTCGGCTACGATCCGCCAGGGTTCGTGGCGCAGGTGGTCGCCTTCGCCTTCGGCATCGCCGCCGCGTCGCTCTTCCCCGCGATCCTGCTCGGCATCTTCAGCCGGCGGGTGAACCGCGAGGGCGCGGTCGCGGGCATGCTGGTGGGATTCATCTTTACCGTGAGTTACATCGTCTACTTCAAGTTCGGTGTGAGCCCCGCGTACGGCAACGATCCGGCGAACTGGCTGTTCGGGATTTCTCCGGAAGGGATCGGGGCACTCGGGGCGATGCTGAACCTAGGGGTGGCCGTGGCGGTGAGCGCGGTGACGGCGCGGCCGCCGGAGACGGTCAGGGAACTGGTCGACCACATCCGGACGCCCGGCGATCAAAGGCGAGCCCAGGACGACGCATAGGCGCGGGCGAGCGTCCTGCGCCGCGCGTCCGGGGATCGGGTCGGTCTGCGGGCGCCGGCGCCGACCCGCCGTACATCACCACCCGCAGGTGGTCCTCGGTCGCTTCGAACTCGGGTTCGGTCCCGTTGTGTTCGCGGAACAGCGGGATCCCCGCACTTCCTCGTAGAAGGGAATGATGATGGGATGCACATAGCGTCCGAACACCGTGTCCATCACCCAGCGCTCGAGACCCGGGCGCTGAATGCCGGGGATGGCGCCGTCGTCGTCGACGCCGAGCAGGATGCGTCCGCCCTGGAAGTTGGCGAAGGCCACCGCTTCCCTGGCGAGCTGCTTCGGGCGCAGGTCGTCGCGCTTGAACTCCACGCCGGAACTCTCGCCGTTCGCGATCAGTTCGAGGAGCTCGTCCTTCGTCATGGGCCAGCCGCGCTCCGAGCGTGTGGCGTCGGGTTATCTCAGGGGGCAGAGGTGCCGAAGGTCTGGACGACACCCTCGTTCATCGACCCGGACCGGAACCCCGCGAGGTCCAGCGCAACGAAGCGGTATCCGCACGCCTTCACGCGCTCGACTATCGCGTCCCGCCGGAGGATTGCCGCTTCGAACTCCTCGGGCACTATCTCGAGTCGGGCCACGTCCCCGTGGTGCCGCACGCGGAACTGCGAGAAGCCGAGCGTCAGCAGCGCGCTCTCGGCGCGCTCGATCTGGCGCAGCATGCCCTCATCGATGGCCGTTCCATAGGGCACGCGGCTCGACAGGCACGCGGACTGGGGCTTCTGCGCGTTGTCGAGGCCCAGGTGGGCCGCCAGCATGCGGATGTCGGGCTTGTGGAAGCCGGTTTCGACCAGGGGCGAGCGCACGTCGAAGTCCTCCGCCGCCATCAGTCCCGGGCGATGGTCGCCGAGGTCGTCGACGTTGGTGCCGTTGAAGACGACCTCGAAGCCTTCGGTGCGCGCGATCTCGTCCAGGTGCTCGTACAGAGATGTCTTGCAGTGGAAGCAGCGGTTCACCGGGTTCGCCCGGTACTCCGGATTGTCCATCTCGTCGGTGACGATCACCCGGTGCGGCATGCCCCACTTGTCGGCGAGGGTTTCGGAGAGGGCCAGGTCGCTGCGTTTCAGGCTGGGCGATCCCGACGTAACCGCAAGCGCCTTCTCGCCGAGAACCTCGGCGGTGACGTAGGCCACCAGGGACGAGTCCACTCCGCCCGAATAGGCGATGAGGGCCGAGTCGAAACCCCCGATGAACGTCTTGAGGGCGGCGTAGCGATCCGCCATGGCTGCATCCATGGCAGGCATGTTAACCCGGAAGCCGTCCGGGAACCGTTCGCGCGAGGGGGGCGTACAATGCGCTCCCGTGGCAGACACCCCTGCACAGGAGATGGTCGTTACCTGGGGCGATCCCTGGGTAACGGAGCCGTGCGACCTCTTGCCGCCCGACGCGTTCTATGGGGAGGAGGCCCCGCGTCCTCCCGCGGAACTGTTGCGGTGTTGTGGCGTCGACGCCCGGATTCCCACCGGCCCGGAGAGTCGAACGGTGGAGATGCGCCTGTTCTCCGAATGCGCCGGCTGGCGCACTCCGGCCACGGCGGCCGAGCTGTACCGCTCCATGCGGGCGCCACGGCCGGACGCGAGGCAGCTGCTCGTGATGCGGACGTGGCTACGCGCGGCTTCTTTCAGCGAACTGCTCGGGGGCTGGATCGAGTACGCCTACACTTGGCACGACCTCGTCCGGGCGGCACATCAGACGGGTCCGCACCGCAACGAACTCAAACACTGGCTGAACGACTTCGCGCGTCCCGATCACGGGCTCCGGTGACTGGGTGTGGGTTCCCTGACGCTCCCGGAACCGGCGCGCGGTCTCTTCC
>JAPPHP010000128.1 GCA_028821035.1 Gammaproteobacteria bacterium
CCCTGTTCGAGAACATGATCGTGGTCGAGGCGTTGAAACATCGCCTGAATCGTGGACTACCGGACAACCTGTCCTTCTTCCGCGACAGCCACGCGAGACAGCGGCCTTCGCGCGAGCCCGAGCCGTTCCAGCGTCCTCCGAGACGGACATCGACCTTTTGGACACGGCGTACGGAAAGCACATTCGACCAACGATCGAAGCACTTCGAGGCGCTCTGGCGGACTTGGCGGCGCTGTTTCACCATCGCCGGGAGGTCTCGTACGTCGCCTTCCGCGGCTCCGAAACCAACTCCAGTGGTCTCCTGCACGTGGACCTTTGACGACGACGGCATGTCAAGAACGCTCGCCATAGATGACGAGCCCCTGGATGACCTGCACTCCGACCGCTTCGGCTACTCGGAACTCGGGACGCGGAGTCCGCGGCTCGACCGGACCTGCGCGGTCGTGCTCAGGGAGATCAGGGGCGAGATCGAACGCCGCACCGACAGCGCCCGGTAGCCCTCCGATCGCGCGTCAGCGCTGCGGCTCGATCAGGTACTTCTCGCCCGTGGACATCCGCCCGTACGCGGCAATGGCCTCCGGCGTCACCGCCTGCTCAAGGGACACGCGCCTGCCATAGTCGCTCGCGAACGTCGTCTTGATCTCGTCCGCGACGCGCTGCCGCATGCGCTCGGACTCTTCCGGACCCACGCGCTCCAGGTAGATCGGCAGCAGCCAGCCGCCCATGCCCCAGGCCAGGCCGAAGCCGCGGTCGAACACCGTCGGGCCGCGTTCCAGGCCGCCGTAGATGTAGACCTGCTTGTGCACCGCGGTGCCGTACGCCGTCGCGGCGCCGCCGAGCCGGGACTGCGCCGCTTCCATGCCCGCCAGTATGCGTCCCCCGAGGCCGCCTCCGCCCGTGGCGTCGAAGGCCAGCGTGGCGCCGGTGTCCGCGAGCGCCTCGACCAGGTCGGCTTCGAACGAGTCGATGCTCGAGTTCACCACGTGGCGCGCACCGAGGTCGCGCAGCAGCGCCACGTGCTCCGCTCGGCGCACGATGTTGACCAGCGCGATGTTCTCCGCGGTACAGACCTTCTGCAGCATCTGGCCCAGGTTCGATGCGGCCGCGGTATGCGCGAGCGCCGTGTGGCCCTCGAGCCGCATCGTGCCCACCATGCCGAGCACCGTGAGCGGGTTCACGAAACAGGACGCGGCCTCCGCCGGCGTGGTGCCTTCGTGCAGCACCAGGCACTCGCTTGCCCGGCTGCGCTTGAACTGGGAGTACATCGCCCCCCGCCAGGTGGCCACGGTCTTGCCGAGCAACGCCTGGGCCGCTTCGCTCTCGCCGGCGGCGACCACCACGCCCGCCCCCTCGTTGCCGCAGGGGGTGGGACGGTTCAGCCGCGCGGCGAGCATGGCCGACGCTTCGGGGGGCAACTTGAGCCGCACGCCGCCGTCCGGGCGCGCCTGCGCCGCGGACGCGTCGGCGCCGGCGAGCAGCAAACCGAGGTCCGACGGGTTGATCGGCGCGGCCTCGACGCGAATGACGACCTCGTCCGCGCCCGGCTCGGGCTGTGGGACATCCACGACGACGAGTTCCATGTGGCCGTCCGCCCGGACGGTCGATTGCATCTGCAGCATCGGTGGCAGCTCCTAAAGTACTTCTTCGGCCATCAGGCGCAGCGTGTCCTTGTCCGCCGAACCGACGTTCAGCATCGTTACCGGGCTGTCCTTCCACGCCTGCAGCCGCTCGCGGATGCGTTCGCGCGGACCGAGCAGCGAGATCTCGTCGCACAGTTCGTCCGGCACCGCGGCGATGGCCTCGTCCCGGCGCCCGGAAAGGAACAGCTCCTGGATGCGGTCGGCGGCCTCCCCGAAGCCCATCCGCGTGACGTGGTCCTTGTGGACGTTGAACGTCTTCGCACCCATGCCGCCGACGTAGAAGCCGACGTTCTGCTTGACCTGGTTGATGGCCCGCTGCACGTCGTCGTCGACGATCACCGTCGTGGTCGCCGCGATCTCGAAGTCCCGGTTCCGGATCGCCATGGCGTCCTTGTACTGCTCCATCATGCGATAGGGAGACAGGAACATCGGGATCCAGCCGTCGCAGATCTCCGCACCCATGGCGACGTTCTTCGGGCCCTCGGCGCCGAGGTACACGGGGATGTGCTCCCGCGCCGGGTGCAGGATCAGCTTCAGTGGCTTGCCGAGCCCCGTTCCGCCCGGGAGCGGCAACTGGTAGTGGTCGCCGTCGAACGCCACCGGGCCGTCCCGCGACACGATCTTCCGGAAGATGGACACCCACTCGCGCGTGCGCGCCAGGGGTTTCGGGTACGGCTGCCCGTACCAGCCCTCCACCACCTGCGGGCCGGACACGCCGATGCCGAGGATCAGCCGCCCGTTCGACAGGTAGTCTAGCGCCACCGCGTGCATGGCGGCGCTCGCGGGCGTGCGGGCCGAGATCTGCATGATGGACGTGCCGAGATTGATGCGCTCGGTGTTCGCCCCGATCCAGGTCAGCGGCGTGAAGCAGTCCGCCCCGTAGATCTCGGGCGCCCAGATGGTGTCGTAGCCGAGCGCCTCGGCCTCCTGCGCGAGTTCGACGAGCCGGGCGCCGCCCGGCGGCCCGAACGGACCGATGCCCAATCCCAGTTTCATGAGGTCGTCCCCTGGCGAAAAACCCGCAAGTGTACGCGAGTCGAACCTTCAGGCACCCGGGAGCAGCCGCGGTTCGACGATCCCGAGTTCGACGGAGGTCTCCACAACGTCCCGGATCGTCTCCTCGACGGGACGGATCGTGGCGCCGAGGACCGCCTTGGCCTTCTTGCAGTCGTTGACCCCGCTCGTCTGCACCCGCACGGGCTCGCCGCCGGTCGTTACCGTCGCCGGCGCACCGAGTTCGAAGCGCGGGAAGTGGGTCCGGATGACGTCGAGCACTTCGGTCCCCAGGCGCACCGCGGAGCGGCCCCCGCTGCCGTGCATGATGTAGCGCGGACCGCCATGGCTGGCGCGATGGTCTGCGTTGGACTCCGCGGCGAGCCTTTGGGCCTTGACGAGGTCCCGGACATCGATGATGTCGTAATACGTGTCGTAGCTGGACGGCCAGTTGGGCTCCATGCCCCCGGCCAGCCGCCCGATCTGCTCGATCCACTGGCCGACCTGGGCCCGGAAGAGGACCGGCCCGCAGATCATCGCCGGGTTCATGGTGATCGCATCCCAGCGCCCGCCACTCGCATCCGCCGCGGCGTTGATGAAGTGTTCGGTATCCACCTTGCTCCGGGTGTAGGAGTTGCGCGGGTGGTTCCAGTCGGCGTCGTTCGCGCCGTCCGAGGCCCAGTCCGTCTCCGTCCATTCGTAACCGTCCGGGGCCGGGGCCCCGCGCGGGCGCACGGCCGCCATGGAACTGGTGTAGAGGAGTCGCCGGACGGCGCCGCTCGCATTGACCGCGTCGATCACGTTGCGCGTGCCGGCGAGGCCGCCATCGTAGACGTCCTGCGCCACGTCCCCGCTCCCGAGCGGCTGCGACTTCCCGTCCGCGGAGTTACCGAGCACGGCGGCTGTGTGAAAGACGCCGGTACAGCCCGCGAACGCCGCGTCGTAGGAACCCGGCACGAACAGGTCGCAGCCGTCGACGATCTCGACGTTCGGCACCCGCTCGAGGTAGGCGACGGCGTCCTGCCCGCGCCACGAACCCGCGTCCCGGATGCAGGCGCGGACGCGGTATCCGTGAATGGCCAGTTCGCGCACCATGTGGGCGCCCGTAAAGCCGGAGCAGCCCGTGACGGCGACGGGGCCGTCCGTGGGAGAGATAGCTGTCATCGGAGTCTCGGAATCCTGATGCGTCGCGAGGCCGCGCATGGTAGCCCGCTTGCCGCCGTTGCCGTAAGGGTCGCCCCCACCCCACAACACAACATCGCCCAATTCAATCCGGCCCCGGGTTGTGTCGACCCGGTCGCGCTCGGCCGCCCCGAACCCCCGGCCATGAAAACGATGCGACGCGCAGACCGATCAGACGCCCGCGTGACTTTGAATCGGGCGATGTTCTGTTGCGGAGGACGCCGCGGCCGTGGAAGCCCGGCTCCGGGATTGATTTGGGCGATGTTCCGTTGCGCAAGGATGTCGCCTGCCAAGCCTGGCGCTGGTCCCCTCGTCACGAGGCTGCGTCGCCCCCAAGGCGGCGGGCCACCGCGGTCCTCCGCCTCGACCCCCTACCCGCCCATCGTGTTCGGCAGCCACAGGACGATCCCGGGGGCCGCGAGCAGCACGGCGACGGTCAGCACGTCCGCCACGAAGAACGGTCCGATCCCGCGGAAGACTTCCTGCAGCGGGATCTCGAGGGAGCGGCCGGACGGGTCCCGGAGTTCCCGGGCGACGCCGGCGACCACGAAGCAGTTGAGGCCGATGGGCGGGGTGATGAGGCAGATCTCGGCCATCTTGACGACGACGATGCCGAACCAGATGGGGTCATAGCCCAGCGCCACGACCGCCGGGAACACCACGGGGAGGGTCAGCACGAGCATGCCGATCGCGTCCATGAACATGCCGAGCACGGCATACGCGAGGAGGATGCAGATGACGATGACGACCGGTGGCATGTCCAGGGTGACCACCCAGTCGGCGAACACTTCCGGCAGTCCGGCGAAACCGAGGAACCGCACGAACAGGAAGACGCCCCACACCAGCGTGAAGATCATGACCGTGAGCTTCGCGGTCTCCATCAGCGCTTCCCTGAGGCGCCCGCCCGCCTGGCGAAGCGACCGCTGCCGCCAGGCCCGGGCGATGTACAGGCAGAACACGACCATCGCCCCGAGCGCCCCCGCCTCCGTGGGGGTCGCAGCGCCCGTATAGAGGGCCCCGAAGACGATCCCCACCACCAGGAAGATCGGCAAGGCGCCCGGGACGCTGGCGAACCGCTGCCGCCAGGTGAATCCCGTGACCGGGCGCCCGAGTTCCGGCCGCCACGCGCACATGCCGACGATCAGCGCCGTGTAGATGACGACGGACACGACCCCCGGGATCAGGCCCGCCAGCAGCAGCTTGCCAACGGACTCCTCGACGATGATGGCGTAGATCACGAGGATGGCCGACGGCGGGATGAGGGACGCGAGCGTGCCGCCCGCCGCGATCACGCCCGCGGTCAGGCGCTTGCCGTAGCCGCTTTTCAGCATGTCCGGCACCGCTACGCGCGAGAACACCGCGGCGGTGGCCGTCGAGGCTCCGGACACCGCGGCGAAGCCCGCACTCGCGAAGACGGTTGCCACCGCCAGGCCGCCGGGGACCCATCCGACCCAGCGCCGTGCCGCCTCGAACAGCCGCGTCGTCAGCCCGGCGTGGAACGCGAGGAACCCGATCAGGATGAAGAGCGGCAGGACGGAAAGCGGATAGGTCACCGTCTTCGAGTGCGGGATCGTCCCCGCGATCGCCCCCGCGACGCTCCACCCCTTGAGCGCCAGCAGCCCGAGGAAGCCGGTCAGCGCGGCCGCCACGTAAACGCGCACGCCGAGGGCCACGAGCACGACGAGCAGGCCGACCCCGAGGATGCCGATCCAGAAGTCGTCGAGGCCGGTCATCCGGCCCGTCCCGCAGCGTCGTCGTCCTCAGAGAGCAGGATCTCCTGCTGTGCGCGCTCGGCCACGTCCTGGATCGACGGCACGGCCACCGGCTCGAGTTCCGGCGCCGCGGCGAGCCGCAGGTAACCGCCGAACTGCACGGCGAGCCGCAGCAGTAGGACCGAGAGCGCCACCGGCACCACGAGCTTGGCGGGCCACGTGATGAGCTCGATGTCGATGGTGCTGTCGCCGAACTCGAACGCGCGTTCGAAGTGCGCCCAGGAGTACGGGATGAGCACGGCGACGATGAACGCGGCAAGCCCCGTCCCGAGGGCCTCCACCAGCCACTTCACGCGGCCGGCGAGCTTCCCGACGAGCATCTCCATCCGCACGTGCCCCCCGACGCGCTGCACGAACGCGATCGACAGCACCGCGAACCCCACCATCGCGACTTCGACAACGTCGATGTACCCGAAGATCGGCGCGTCGAAGACCGTGCGCAGGACGATCTGCACCACGCCCAGGAGCATCAGGGCGAAGATCAGCACGCCGGCGAGCAGGTTGAGGCCGTTCTCCACCCGGCCGAGCAGCCGGTCGGCGCGGTCGAGCAGCCGCCCGAACGGGTCCATCAATGGGTCAATCGTAGGACTGCCCGGCAGCCGCGAACACGGCCCGCACCAGGCCGCGCGCGTCGAAGCGGTCGGCGTTGTCCTCGATCCAGGCTTCGATCACGGGCCGGCCGGCGCGGGCGCGGAACTCCGCAAGCTGCGCGTCGGTGTACCGGATCTCCTCGAGGCGGGCGCGCAGCATGGGCAGGTTCTCCGCGTCGACGTCGCGGTACGCCTGGAACTGGGCGGTGATGACCTCTTCCTTCAGGTCGTCCAGGAGCGCGCGGTACTGCGGCGGCAGCGCCCGGTACGCGGTGATGGAGAAGGCGAGCGGACAGTCGGACGTCCCCGGGGCCAGGTTGCCCGTGAACCAGTCGGCCACCTCGTGGATGCGATACGACACGTGCCCGTAGGTGAACGGGAAGGACGCCGCATCCATGGTCCCCTGCTGCACGCCGGTGTAGACCTCCGTCGCCGTGGAGCTCGCCGGCGTCGCGCCGAGGAGCTTCATCGCCTGGCCGAGTCCGCCGCCGGCCCGGACGGTGAGGCCCTTCCAGCCGGCCAGTTCCCGCGGCGGCGCCCCGCGGCCCAGGAGTTCGTACTGGGGCAGGAACGAGGACGTGTAGACCATCGCGTTCCACCGCGCGAGTTCCTTCTGCACCGCGGGATGGGCGTAGACCGCCTCCCGGACGCTGCGGTCCAGGGTCGGGTCGTTCATGGGCAGGAACGGCATCGTGAGCACCATCAGCGCGGGGTTCTTCCGCGGATGGTAGAAGTTGCAGAACATGGCGGCCTGGAAGGCGTCGATGGCGAGCCCGTCGAGGTTCTCACGGGCCTTGGAGAGCGCTTCCCCGTACGCCAGCGACATCCGCCAGCGGCCTCCGGTGCGCGCCTCGACCCGCGCTGCGAGCTCGTCGGCTATGGCCGTTCCCGCGCGCTCCTTGCCCCAAAGGGACACGTCCCACTCGAGTTCAGGTCCCTCGACCAGGCCGTCGGCCGCGGCCGGAAGACCGGCAACGAGCGTGAGCGCGAGGAGAAAGCTCCGGACCGTACCGTATCGCCCCATGGCGGATCTGACGTCTTCCGTCAGCCGCCGACCGCGCGGATCGTGTCCGCCGCGCCCGAGCACTCCGCTTCGGCCGATGCCCCGAGGTGATGCCGCACGAGGAAGTGGAACACGCGGTCCGCCTGCGCTTCGGTTGCCAGGTCCGACTTCGCGTAGCGGGCCGCCCCCGCCGAGATCGGCCGCGCCGCGCGGGCCTTCACGTGGGCTTCCGCGACCCGTTCCATCATCACGAACCAGGCCACGGCTTCCCGCACGGACGCGCCCACCGTCAGCAACCCGTGGTTCCGCATGACGGCGGCGCGGTTCCCGCCGAGCGCCGCGGCGATGCGCGCCCCGCAGTCGAGGCCCTGGACCTGCACCTCCTCGTCGTCGAACAGGGCGTGGTCCTCGAAGAACACGCACGCCTCCTGCGTGATCGGTTCCAGGAGGCGGGCCTCCGCGGAGAACGGCGTACCGAAGGGCGTGTGCGTGTGGGCGACGCTCACGAGGTCCGGTCGCGCGGCGAGGACCGGCCAGTGGATGAAAAAGGCCGGGCGGTTCGTGCCGCCACCGCCCTCGACGATCCGTCCGTCGGGCCCGAGGAGCACGAGATCGTCCACCCGCGCGTCCCGGAACGCGACATCTCCCCGCAGCAGCCAGAAGCAGTCGGTCCGCTCGGGGTCGCGGGCGCTGATGTGGCCGTCGCCCAAGTCGCCCCAACCGAGCGCGCCGAAGATCCGATAGCCCAGCGCAACCTCGCGCTTGCGCGCCGCGCGCAACTCGTTGGCCGTGACCGCCGTCATATCCATCCCCCGCCAGTCGGCGTTCGGGTCGAGGCCGGCCAGCATAGTGAGGAACGGCGCCCGCTACCACCGTCGCGCGCGTTTGCTAGCAGGGTGTCGGACTTCGCGCGACAGCGCGATGGCCGACGCCGTGCTGGAACGGCTTGGGCTGGGGCCAGAGGCGGCGCCCGCCCAGGGCGACGGCTTCGGTGGCGCTAGCAGGGTGTCGGACTTCGCGCGACAGCGCGATGGCCGACGCCGTGCTGGAA
>JAPPHP010000356.1 GCA_028821035.1 Gammaproteobacteria bacterium
CGGGCGGTCGTGCCGGATGGCGTCTCGGTCGGCGCGTCCGGCGCCACGGCCGCGCGCGTTTCCGGCAGCGCGCGCTGATCGATCCTTACCAGGTGTTCGGGGGTCCGCAACAGGGCGTCGTCCCCTTCGAACAGCACCGTGACTTCGCAGTTTCCCGGCAGCAGGCCCGCATCGGGCGCCATGAAGGCCGGAGACAGGTCGATCGATCCCATGGCCGCCAGCCAGTCGGCCACGAGCTGCCGGTCCACCAGGACGCAGGACACGGGCTGACCCCGGGTGATCGGACCGTGTGCGACGTGCATGGTCTCGATGTCCTGCGTGACGAACTCCTCGACCGCGAACGGCAGGGCCCGGGCGATCTGCGAAACGCTCCTCCCGGGCACGGTGCGGGAGAGACACAGGACGCGCTCCACCGGCACCAGCGCGATCACCTCCGGCGCGGCGTCGCCCCAGGGGGCCTCGTGCCCGAGGTCGGCCAGCGTACCGGAGCCTTCCACGGCGACGCCGCCGCCCTCCTCCCCCAGCAGCCACGCGCAGGGAGCGTCGAGGCCGTCGTCGGTCTCGTGCGGCGGGCCGGTCAGTCGTACGAAGAGGCGTGACATGGCCGTGCCTGGACCGCCAGCGTCACGAGTCCCGCGACCGGCGCGTCACCGGACGGCCGGCGCGTCGTCCGCGTAAGCGTCATCGTTCTCGCCGGCGGGAGGATCAACCGGGCGGAAGTCCCGTCCGAAGTCCCGCGCCAGGAGACGCACCCTGCCGGTCGTCGGGTCCCGATGCAGCATGGAGGCGAGTGTCACCTGCGTATCCTCGAGTTCGGCCCGTATGCGCACTTCGAAGTACTCGCTCATGACGGCGATGGCCGCGACGCTGTTGCCGAGCGCCGCATGCTGGGCCGTGGCTTCGGCCACCTCCTGAAACTCGCGGTCGGATTCTATCAGCGTTTCGGCTTCCTCCTCGGAGAGCCCCGGGGCCAGGGAGCGGAGCACCTCGTAGCCTGCCGTGTTCACGTTGACGCGCAGGCCCGTCTCGGGAAGCCAGGCGACGTGCGGCCGGAGCGCGGCGTAATCGGCCGGCGTGACGTCCCGCACCGCCAGCAGTTCGCTCGTGCTCGCGGCCGGCTGGTTCGCGGCCCGATAGGCCGGGACCGACAGCAGGTAGGTCTCGTCCTCCGCCCCGGCCGCGTTGACGTCGGAGTCCGGATCCACCCAGTCGACCCACGTGTCCGCGATGACCGGTTCGAGCTCGAGGTTGGCGACGAGCTGTTTCAGCCGCTCGACGTTGTCCGGGCCTCCCTTGCCGATGACACCGTTGAGATTGAAGCGGGCGTTGAGGTCGACGATCGCGAGCACGATCTCGCCGTCCTCGATCTCGAAGGGCGGGCTCGGTTCGGCCCATGGCTCGAGCAGCGTGTCGGCCGCCCGGGTCTCTTCGTCGGACCAGTCCTCCGCCAGGAGCTGCCGCGCGAACGCCTCGGCGGCCAGGGCGTACTCCCGCGCCTGTCCGCCCCGCAGCAACTGCTCGGAGTGGGCGATCGTCAGGCCGTGGCGCGAGAGCATCTGGTAGGCCAGCGCGCTCGCCAGGGCCACGATCAGGAGTACGCTCACCAGGGCCACGCCGCGCGAGGGCGCGGCGCGGCGGAAACGCCGCACGGTGCGTTCAGGAGACGGCATCGATCGGCGTCTCCTCGAAGGCGCCGTCCCCGGCGTCTCCATCCTGGTCCTCCTCTTGCTCGCCTTCGTCGCCAGGCGCTTCGTCCTCCTCCCGCGGCACGCCGCTGAACGGCACCGCCCACAGCCGCTCTATCTCGCCGTAAGGCGCGACCGCGAGACGGACCTCGAAGGCGGCGAGCTCCCGTTCCGGATCGTCGGTGGACTCGCCGGCGAGGGGCCAGTAGGCGTGGCGGCGCCCCGAGACGTCGACAGCGGACACCTCCATCGCCTCGACCCCGTCGAGGAGCAACTGCGAGACGGGTTGGGTGTCCGCGCCGCGGTCGAGGACGGGCCAGAAGATGCGGTGGAGCAGCTCCCCTTCCAGCACGTAGGCCACCCGCTGCAGCTCCGATCGCCGGCGCTCGAGGGGGTTGGACCAGCCGCGGCGCGTGAAACGCATCAGGCCGACCTGGTTGACGTCGAGCGCGGGAACCGGATCGCCGAGCTCGTCGCGGACATGCCGGTGCGCGAGTTGCTGGATGTCGCGCCGCATGACCTCGACGGCGCGCTGCACGTCGACGAGGCGATCCGCGCGCGCCCGGGTCCGTTCGTTGATGTCGACCATCTGCGTGAGGATCTGCGCCGACAGCACGCCGATCACGGCGAAGACGCCGAGTGCGACGAGCATCTCGACGAGGGTGAAGCCGGCGGCCGGAGGTTTCCCTACGGAATGGCCCCTGAACATCAGTACTGCCCGATGAACGCGGTGACCTGGTCCACCGGGCCGAACTCGTCGCCATCCTCGAGGACGAACACCGTGTATTCCACCCGGCGCAGCCAGGGGTGGGACGTGGCGCTGACGGTGGCCACGACGGACCACTCCCGTCCGCCCAGCGTCACCCGGCGTCGCGTCGCCCCCGAAGCGAGCGGTGTGGCCTCCTCCCCGGCGGCATGGCCCGCGAGCCGCGCGCGTTCGATCTCGTTCTCGGCGACCCAGCGCGCGAGAGTGCGCCGCTCCAGGACGGCGATCTGGCCGACGGTTTCGCTCCCGCGCAGGTACACCGTGGTCGCCACGGTGGCGATGACGACCAGCGCCACCATGAGTTCCATCAGCGTGAAGCCGCGGCCCCGGGTCATGCGGCATCCTCCCCGGCCCGGTTCGCCACGGTGCGCTGAATGCCGTCGGAGTGCACGAGCCAAGGCGTGGACCCCCAGGCGGGAACGACCTCGATGGTGAACGGCGTCTGCTCTCCGCTCGCGAAGATGAGGATGTCCGGAAGTGCGCGGCGAGCGCGGCGGGGCGCGGGACCGGCGGGCAATTCGAGGGTTTCCGTGGCGGCCGAGAACGACACCCCTTCCGGGGCGGTCCGCGGGCGGAAAGGTCCCTCTTCCGGACGCACCCAGTCGCCGGTCTCCGCTTCGAACGTGGCGAAGGCGTATTCGGCATCGTCGACGAAGAGGCCCATGCGGGTGTTGCGTATCGTCGCCTCGGTGCGGGCGAGTTCCACCAGCGCCGCGAGACGGACAGCCTCCGTCTGCAGGTTTCGCTCCCGGTCGGCCCCGACGAAGCTGAGCACCACGACCCCGGCGAGCACACCGACGATGCCGAGCACGACCAGCAGCTCGAGGAGCGTGAAACCGCGCGCCGCCTTCATGCCGGATGCGGCCCCGCGCAGGTCGAAGCGCCGCGTCGCCCGGGCGCGTTACAGGTCGCGGTAATGGATGTCGGCCCCGCTGCCCTCCCCGCCGTCCACGCCGTCGGCGCCGAGAGAGTACAGCTCGAAGCCCCGGTCGACGTTGACGTAGACGTAGGGGTTGCCCCAGGGGTCGGTGGGGAGCCGCTTCGCATATCCCTCCGGGCTGTAGTTGCGCGGCTCCGGGAAGCCGCCGGGTTTCGAGACGAGCGCCTCGAGGCCCTGTTCCGTGGACGGATAGTGGGCGTTGTCCAGGCGGTACATGTCGAGGGTCACGCCGATGCTGCGCAGGTCCGTCTCGGCGGCGGTGCGCCGGGCCTGGTCGCCCCGGCCGATGATGTTCGGCACGAACAGCGCGCCGATGATGCCGATGATGACGATCACCACCATGATCTCGATGAGCGTGAAACCCCGGGAGGTCGTCGTGGGCGAACCCTGTATTCCGGTGTTCATCTGTTCAGGCCACAAGCTGGTTCATGCTGAGGATGGGCAACAGTATCGCCAATACGACGACGATGACCAGCACTCCCATGAACAGCATCATCATCGGCTCGAAGAGGCGCACGAGGGTCGTCACCAGGCGTTCGAGTTCCTGCTGCTGGTACTGCGCCACCTTGCGCAGCATCGTGTCGAGTTCGCCGCTCGCCTCGCCGCTTCCGATCATGTGCAGGAACATGGGCGGGAAGTGCCCGGCCGACTCCAGGGCCACCTTGAGGCTCGCCCCCTCACTGACGCGGGCGGTCGCCTGGTCCAGGCGCGCCTTCAGCCACTGGTTCGTCACCACCTCCCCGGCGATGCGCATCGCGTCGACCAGCGGCACGCCGCTCGACGTGAGGATCGACAGCGTGCTCGCGTAGCGGCTCGCGTTCCCGCCCCGGACGATGCGTCCGGCGACGGGCACGGCGAGCTTGCGCCGGTCCCAGGCGGACCGGATGCGGGGCTGGGCCAGCACTCTGCGCAGGCCGATCACGAACAGTCCGACGCCGACCGCGAGGAGCCACAGCCAGGTCTGCAGGAACTCCGAGATCGCGATCATCACCTGGGTGAGGACGGGCAGTTGCTCGCCGGTGTCGTCGAAGACCCGGACGATGTCCGGCACGACGTAGATGAGCAGCGCGCCAACGATGAGCAGCGCGAACACCAGCAGGAGCGCCGGGTAGAAAAGCGCCATCTCGACGTTGCGGCGCGATTCGAAGCGGGCCTCGATGTAGTCCGCCAGGTTCTCGAGCACCACGTCGAGGAATCCCGACTGCTCTCCGGCGGCGACGGTCGAGCGGTACATGTCCGGAAAGGTCGACGGGAACTCGCCGAGGGCCGCCGCGAGCGGGTAGCCCTCGCGCACGCGGCCGCGCACGGCCATGATCATCGCCCCGGCCCGCCGCTTCTCGGTCTGCTGGGCCACGGCGTTGAGCGCCTCCTCGATGGGGAGCGCGGCGCCGACGAGGGTGGCCATCTGCCGGGTGAAGAGCGCGAGTTCGAGGAGCGACATGCCGCGCCCGAACGACCACCTGAGCGTCCCGCCCGAGCGCTCCACCGTTTGGTCCACCGACAGCGGCGTCAGACCTTCCTCGCGCAGCGCCTGGCGCACCTGCCGCCGGCTGTCTCCCTCCCGCACACCGCGCCGGCGGCGTCCGCGTTCGTCGAGGGCGACGAACTCGAATGCGGCCAAGTCAGTGCTCCGGGAGGGTCGCCTGATCCTCGAGGGTCACGCGCAGCACCTCCTGCACCGTCGTCAGCCCCTGGAGCACCTTCGCCCGGCCGTCCTCCCGCATGCCCGGAAAGCGTGTGCGCGCATACTGCGTCAGCGCCTGCTCGGAAGCGCGGTCATGGATCAGCTCGCGCATCCGGTCGTCGAGGACGACGAGTTCGTAGATGCCCGTGCGGCCGCGGAACCCGGACCGGCCGCAGGCCTCGCAGCCGACGGCGCGATGCAGCGCCGAGGCGTCGGGGTCGCCCAGGAAGCGCCGTTCGAAGGCGTCCGGTTCCGCCTCGACCTTGCACTCCTCGCACAGCTTGCGCACGAGCCTTTGTGCCAGCACGCCGACCAGGCTCGAAGCCACGAGGAAAGGTTCCACCCCCTGGTCAACGAGGCGCACGACGGCGCCGATGGCCGTGTTCGTGTGCAGCGTCGACATGACCAGGTGTCCGGTCAGGCTTGCCTGGATGGCGATCTCGGCGGTCTCGAGGTCGCGGATCTCTCCCACCATGACCACGTCGGGGTCCTGGCGCAGGATGGCGCGGAGCCCGCGGGCGAACGTCATGTCGGCCTTCTCGTTCACCTGCGTCTGGCCGATGCCGTTCAGGTTGTACTCGATCGGGTTCTCGATGGTGAGGATGTTCATGGTGCGCGTGCTGAGTTCGGTCAACGACGCGTAGAGCGTGGTGGTCTTGCCGGAGCCCGTCGGCCCCGTGACGAGGAAGATCCCGTGGGGCCGGTGCAGCACTTCCCGCAGGCGCTCGAGCACGTCGGTCCGCATGCCGAGGTTCGGCAGCGTCAAGCGGCCGGCCTGCTTGTCGAGCAGCCGCAGCACCACCCGTTCGCCGTGTGCCGAGGGCAGCGTGGACACCCGCACGTCCACCTCGCGCCCGCCGATCCTGAGCGCGATGCGGCCGTCCTGCGGCACGCGCTTCTCGGCGATGTCGAGCTTGGCCATGACCTTGATGCGCGACACGAGGAGCGACGCGACCGCGCGTTTCGGACGTACGGCCTCGCGGAGTACGCCGTCGACGCGGAACCGCACGACGAGGTCGCGCTCGAAGGTCTCGATGTGGATGTCCGAGGCGTCCTCGCGGATCGCTTCGGCGAGGAGCGCGTTGATCAGACGAATGATCGGGGCGTCGTCCTCCTGTTCCAGGAGGTCCTCGGTCTCCGGAACCGAGTCCGCGAGGCGCGCGAGATCGAGGTCGTCGCCGAGCCCCTCGACCATCTCCTTCGTCTCCAGGCTGTCCCCCGAGTAGATCTCCGCCAGGCGCGCCTCGAAGCGCTCATCGCCGATGACGTCCAGCGTCAGGCGGCACCCCGCGAAACGACGCGCTTCCGCCAGGGTCGTGAGCGACGGGACCTGGCGGCACACGAGGGGCACGCTCCCGTCCCCGGCCGGGGGCGAACCGTCGAACGCCACGCCGAACCGCCGGGCGAACGCGAACGGGAGACGCGCGAAAAGGGCTTCGTCGGTAGCGTAGTCGGCCATCGTGCGGGGTCCGTGCCGGGCAGCGCGATCATAGCAGTCGGGCCGGTGGATCGTGTGAAGGAACGTTCAGCGCCACAGCGATTGCGAATCGTTCGCATTTACGTTAGTTTCCGCAACGGTCGGCTCGCGGGCCGTGAAACAGGGAAGCCATTCATGCCCGGGAGCGCCGCCGTTTCCCACCCGTCGGAGCGAATTCGGCCCGGTCGCCGCCATCCGCTCCTCTGGGGCGCCTCCCTGGCGCTGGCCTCGCTGTACGCGCATGGCGATGAAGTGGGGTTGAACGCCGAGGGGCCGTTCTACGACGAGATGACGATCGTCGGCACCCGCGACGACGTGAACGGACTCGCCGGCGCCGCCGACGTCATCGGGCAGGAGGTGCTGCAGCGCTTCGGCTATGCCGACATCCAGCGTATCGTCCGCCAGACCCCGGGGGTGTCCGTGCAGGTGGAGGACGGCTACGGGCTGCGTCCGAACATCAGCATCCGGGGCGTCGCGAGCGAGCGGAGCGGCCGGATCACCCTGCTGGAGGACAACGTCCTCATCGCCCCCGCGCCCTACTCCGCCCCCTCCGCGTACTACTTTCCGACCGCCGGCCGCATGCATGCCTTCGAGATCCTCAAGGGACCCTCGGCGATCACCCAGGGGCCGTACACGATCGGCGGCGCGCTCAACATGGTCTCGACGCCCATCCCGGCCGAACGCGCCGGCGCCTTCGCAGCGTCCGCCGGCGAGGACGCGACCTGGCGGGCCCACGCCACCTATGGCGGGGTGAGCGACGCGGGCTTCGGTTTCCTCGTCGAGACCCACCAGTGGTTCTCGGACGGCTTCCAGGACATTGACCGGAGCCGTCGGAGCGCCGGTCTCGACGTGCGCGACTACACCGTGAAGCTGCGCTACGCCCCGCCGGACTCCCGCCACGGCCTCGAACTCAAGCTGCAGACGGCCGACCAGGCATCGGACCAGAGTTATCTCGGGCTCACGGACCGCGACTTCGGCGCCGCTCCGTTTCGGCGCTACGGCCTGTCGGAACTCGACCGCATCGAGACGGCGCACGACCAGGTCATCCTGCGTTACGACTACGACCTGACCGAAGATACCCGGTTCACGTCCACGGCCTACCTGAACGAGCACGAGCGCGACTGGTTCAAGACGGAAGGGATCGACTTCGAGGGCAGCGCCGACGCCGGGACGTTCTCGCGGACGAGCTGGTTCAATGTCATCCGCGCGGTCAATCGCGGGGACGGCCTGGGCGGACACACGGCGGACGAGTTGCGGGCGATCCTGCACGGCGAGGCCGACACGGCGCCGGGAAGCATCCAGTTGCGCTCGAACGCGCGCGAGTACTTCTCCCGGGGCGTGCAGTTCGCCGTCGAGACGGATGCCGCCCTCGGCGCGACGCGGCATGCCATCGAGGTGGCCCTGCGTTTCCACGAGGACGAGGAGGACCGCCTGCAGCGCAACAGCACCTACCACCAGGAAGGCGGACATCTCGTCCTGGACGACCGGGGCCTGCTCGGGAACGCCGGTAACCGGGTGCAGGAGGCGCGGGCGGTGGCCCTGCACGTCCACGACCGGATCGAGTTCGGCCGGTGGACGGTGTCGCCCGGACTGCGGTACGAGGACATCGACCAGCGCCGCACCCGCTACGAGACCCGGGCCGGCCGCACGTCGAACCCGGCGTC
>JAPPHP010000367.1 GCA_028821035.1 Gammaproteobacteria bacterium
GCTGACTGTTAATCAGCGGGTCGCTGGTTCGAGCCCAGCAGGCGGAGCCAATCAACTCGAATCTCACGCCGAACGATCGCTCTCGTAGAGAATCAGGTCGTCCAGCCCGACGGTCAGAACGCGCGCGATAGCCGCCAACGTCTTCGTCGAGCCCTGCCGCCGTCCTCGCACGATCTGCGAGAGAAGAGCCCTCAGCCGGGGAGCGCGAGGGGGAACCCCTCGCAAGAAGCTAGGTCGGGTGGATCCCGACCTTCTCCGCGACGTGTCGCTGCCGCCAGCGCCATTGTCTCCTGCGTCTTCTCGAAGCTGTCGATGTCCTGCACGACCACCTTGGCAGTACCGTTCTGCGTATTGACCAGTGGCTCCCCCCGGTTGCCGAGTCTGCGCACGATCTCCGAAGCATGGGCCTTGAGGTAGCTGATGGGCCTGACCTGGCCGGACTGTTTCATGGGTACGCCCTCCTGTCGGTCCAAACATGGTTCGTAAACAGGTCGGCGCCCCGTATGCGCCAAGCTCACGATCGAATCTATCGTACTCTGTCGAAGAGAAGGGGGCCTGATGGCATGGACTTCGTGAAGATATTCGAGGATTGGCGCCGGGTCGTGGCGCGTTCCGTCCTGGTGTTCCACCTTGTGTGCGCCGCGGTGGGGGTGCTCGCGCTGCTCGGCGTGATCTCGACCCCGTTCATGGGCGACCCGTCCCCGGGCGGCGCTACGCTCGCCACGGCAGCCATCGCCGGGCTGCTCTGCCTGCTTGGGTCGTGTGCGCTCGGGGGTGGAGTTCGCTATGCGGTCTACGGCGACTTCAGGCTGCTGCCGAGCCGGAGCTTCCGCGACTACTACGCCGGGGACGACGACGGTGGCGAGGGCACGGCCCACGTGGCGCCGCCGCTTCCCGCACGCACCCAGCGGGGCCCCGACGACGATCTGGTCGATCGGGCCCGCGAGTCCGTTTCGAGCGGCGACCTGGACGGCTTCCAGGACGTCTTCAACCGGCTCCAGGCCCGCCCGGCGATTCCCGCAGGCGAGATCTCCGAAGAGCTGGCGCCACGAATTCGCGAGTTCGGTCTCGAGCGCAACTGCTGCGAGCTCTGGGAGCAGGGCTACACCGTGGTCGAAGATGTCGCGCCGCCGGAGTACTGGCGCGATCTGCGGGCGGCCATCCTCAAGGCCGCTTCCGCAGACCCCGGCGCGAGGGCTGGATCCATGGGTTCCACCTTGATGCCGAAGTATCCGGCCGTGGCCGAGGCCGCCGTCAACCCGAAAATGATGGCGCTCGCGGAGTTCTCGGTGGGCGCCGGGTTCATCCTCAGCAACGTTGCCTCGTCCATCCGCAGGAAGGGGGACCGGAACATCGGGCTGCACTGCGATCAGGTTTGGCACCCCGTGCCGTTTCCCGAGCACAACCTCTTCCTGACGGCGTGCTGGGCCTGCGATGACTTCACGCCTGAGGCCGGCCCGACCACCGTCGTCCCGGGCAGCGCGGCACGACGTCGGCCACCGAACCTCGATGAGATCGGCTCGACGGCGACCGTGCCCATCGAGTGCAAGGCCGGATCGATCGCCGTGTGGGACGGTCGGACCTGGCACGACAACGCCACTCGCACGATCGACGGCGAGCGCGCCGTTCTGCACGTGTCCTACACACGGCTGATGATGCGGCAGATGGAGGTCTATGCGCGGTCGGTCCAGGATCGCCTGGTCGAACGGCACGGCGAGCCGATGGCCCAGCTCCTGGGTCGCTACGACTTCCTGGCCAAGCCGGAGGGCAAGGCCTACGTGGACGGCTTCATGCGCGCGATCGCCTACTCGCGCCGGTAGCGGCTCGCAGAAAAGGTTGCGCCTGCGGGCGGAACCCTTGATCGAAGGACGACGTCGCGTTCCAGGCCCGAGTGCAACCGGTCGAATAGAGTAATGTTGCCTGTCGTGACCCCGCACCCCCTGCCGCTAGCATCTCTTACCGGGCAGGGCAGCATTGGATTGCCGGTTTCGTCGACGGGGTTGTTGAAAGACTACAGGTCGTAGTCGGGAACGACGAAGTAGTCCGTTCGCACCACGCGATCGTCCGCGGCAACGCTGAACAGAACGCCAAAGTTTCCGGCGCCGAACGTATCGCTGAACACCCCCGCGGCCCAGTAGCCGTTGTCGGCGGCCCAGGTTGTCGTCCGCTGCGAAACGTGGTCGCGCCCGTGCTCCTTGACTTCCACAAGCCCCATGTGCTAAGGACTTCCACTAAAGAGGTCGACCATACTGTAGTAGTGGACCACATTAGATCGGTCGCCCGAGGGAGGACACTCATGGCCACCTTGCACCGCCCTATGCCGTTTCTTGCGGCTGCGCTAGCGGTCTTTTGGACCTGCGCCGTACCGAGCCAGAACGCGTTCGCCGAGGCGCCGGCCGCGACCGACACCGCGCCGTCCGGCGCGGTGATCGAAGAAATCGTGGTCACCGCATTGCGGCGTGAACAATCCTTGCAGGACACCGCCGCGACCGTCTCGGCGATCACCGGGGAGAACTTGGAGAACATGGGCGCAACGGGCTTTACCGAATACGCGCGCTCGATACCTGGCCTTTCGTTCATCGACCGTGGCCTCGGGCAGACTCAGATCACCATCCGGGGCGTGACAACGGAAGCGGTACGCCAAGATGCTCCGAAGGCGAAGGAGTCGGTCGGCGTCTATATCGACGAGGTGCCGGTTTCCAGTGCCCGAAACGCCCTGGATCCAAACCTGTTCGATGTCGAGCGCGTGGAGGTGCTGCGCGGCCCGCAGGGAACCCTGTACGGGTCTGGTTCCCTGGCGGGGACGGTGCTGGTGATTACCAACAAGCCGAACCCGGATGCCTATGATGCCAAAGTCAACGCGACCATCGCTTCCCAGGACGAGGGCGATGAGAACTACGCCTTGGACGGCATGGTCAACATTCCTGTGGTCGAGGGCCAATCCGCGCTGCGCATCGTCGGCTACTACCACGATACCAGCGGATTTATAGATAATGTCGCGATGTCGGAGGAGAACGTCGACCATGCACGCATGTGGGGTGTCAGGGTTGCCTACTCGCACCAGTTCACCGATAAGTTCGGCGCGCTCGCCAAAGTGCTCTACCAAGATCTGGAGAGGGGCGGCTTGCGTTACGCGACAGGAAACTCCGCCACCAACGATCCACGTTACGATGTTGGTGAGTTCGAACAATGGGCGCCTTCACGCCAACCTGTGATAGACGAGTTCGCGATTTACAATCTGGAATTGAACTACGATTTTGAATGGGCGAATTTGTTGTCCTCGACGTCGTACCTGGACCGGCAACACGAAGACCACGTCGATGTGACTTATATAACCGAGGCCTTCTTCGGGGTGCAAATCCCAGCACCGGCGGTCGACGCGCCTTCTGTAGAGAGTTTTGTTCAGGAGTTTCGGCTCAACTCAGCGGGCGATGGTCGGTTGAACTGGGTTGTCGGCGCGTACTACAACAACCTGGACAAGAACAATTTTGAGACCGTCACAGCCTCGGGATTCGATGACGCCACGGGTTTGCCCTCGAGCCTGTTCGGTGCCCCACCTGACACCCTGTTAACTATTATCTTGGACCTCGAGGAGGAACAGACCGCGGTCTACGGCGAGATCGGTTACGCGCTGACCGACCAATGGACAGCCACGGTCGGCGCGCGCTGGTTCGATGTCACGCAGGATACCAGGACCTACTGGGACGGTCTCTTTAACGGTGGCGTGGGCGTATTCATCGGGCAGGCCGATGAAAGCGCCGTCCATCCCAAGTTTCAAGTCAGCTATCAGGCAACCGACGACGCCTTCTTGTATGCGGTCGCGTCGAAGGGCTTCCGCCTCGGTGGCACGAATGATCCGGTCCCCGAGGACCTCTGCGGTGAGGATCTCGCGGAGCTCGGCCTGAGCACCACGCCTCCATCCTACGATTCGGAGACCGCCTGGAATTACGAATTGGGCGCCAAAACCAGTTGGCTCGATCAGCGACTCACCGCCAATGCCACGGTGTACCAGATCGACTGGGAGAGAATTCAGGGCACGCGCAACCTCGCTTGCGCATATCCTTTCGTAGAGAACGGGGGCGAGGCGCAATCGCGAGGTGTGGAGTTGGAGCTGGTCAGCCGGCCGACGCCAAACCTGGAATTCAGTCTCTCAGCTTCCTACAGCAAGGCTGAACTCACCGAGGACTTTGTAGCGCTTGGCGTACCCAACGGTACGACGCTACCGTGGGCGCCCGAATGGTCCAGCTATGGGGCGGTGACCTATCACTTCCCGCAGCGCGGTGAATACGGGTTCTACGTTCGAGCGGATATGAGCCATACCGGCAGCCGCTGGAATGACCTCAATCATGAGAGCCGTGGGGCAAAAGAGTTGTCGTCGTACACATTGGTCAATGTGCGCGGCGGCGTGGAGACGGCAAAATGGCGGGTAGAGCTGTTCGCCACGAATCTGAACAACGAACGCGCCGAACTCACCTATGACCAGAACCTGGCCGGGTTCAACCGAATCTACCTGAATCGACCGAGGGCCATCGGGCTGACGGTCCACGCGCGGAGGTAGCGGGCTGACAAGACCGGATCATCGGGCCGGTGAAGTCGAACGCCGGCAGGCGAACGATCTACTTGCCGCGATTGGTCACGGACATGATCTTTGAGTGGCGCGCGTCGAGCGCTGTCACGATGGAATGGTGTTTGTGACGGTCGAGTTGATAGTGGCTGAAACACCAGATCGCGGGGATGTATCCGAGCGCGAGCCCCGGTCCGGCGATCATCGCAAGCAGGAACAACGTGTCCGGAGGTATGTCGGCCGCCCTGACAGCCTCGCCTTTCGGCCAGTTGATCAGGTCCAGTGCGAAGCCCGCGACGGCGCCGCCGATACCGGCCGTGGCCTTGATCACGAACGCGTAGGCGCCGTAGAAGACGCCCTCCTGGCGTTTGCCGGTCGACAACTCCTGCTCGTCGGCAACGTCGCCGAGCATCGACCCCACGGCGACACTCACCTGCGAGACCAGCAGACCCGACATGAAGCTGCAAAACGCCAGCGCGACGACGACATCCATGGTCGCGGGCGCCGGGAAAAGGCCGATGTAGTGCAGGCAGACGGGCGCGACGGCAAAAACGACCCAACCCAGCGCACCGAGGATCAGCAACTCGCGCTTTTCCAGGTAACGCCCCAGCAGCGGGGCGAACATGTAGCCGATGACCGTGCCAATGGGGATCAGTGCGAAAATGTAGATCACGCGTCCGGCCGCGACTTCCCAGAAGAACGTATACATGTACAGCGCCAACGCTTCACCGACGCCGATCGGCGCCGCAATGACGACGAAGCCGATCACCAGCCATCGAAACGAGACGCTCTTCAGTGCCTCTAGCATATCGAGCACAACCTGCTTCAAGGGCGCGTGCTGCGGGTTGGTTGGTTGCAGTAGCGAGGGGATCAGGTGATGCGTCCCCAACGCCGAACCAACGATCGAGGCCACCATGAGGAACGCAATCAAAAGTGCAAAAGGCGGATAGGCTACCGGGTTGAGCTGGCCGTTCTCATAGGCGTCGCTCGTCCCAAAGAACATGCCAAAGCCAAGAGTGTAGACCAGCAGTGTCCCGATGATCCCGAACACCGAGCGTCCGGCGACGATGACGGTGCGCTCCTGGTAGTCGCTGGTCATCTCCACACCCAGCGCCATGTGCGGCACCGAGTACAAGGTCATGGCGATGCGCGCGAGCACGCTGAAACACAGCAACCAGGCAAACAGTCCCATTTCGGAGTCGACGGGCGGAGCGAACAGCGCATAGAAGAACATCGCCAGCGGTATCGCGGACGCATACATGAACGGATGCCGACGGCCCCAACGCGAACGCCAGCCGTCGGACACGGAACCCATCAGGGGGTCGGTGATCGCGTCGATGGCGGTGGCGATCATCAACGCAATCGCGCACAACGAGCCGGAAAGACCGAGCACCTGGTTGTAATAAAACAGCAGGAACAGCGCGAACGTGGTCGACTTCAACCCTTCCGCAAGCTGTCCGACCCAATAGGCGGTTTTGGTCGACAATCCCAACGATCTGGCGGCAGTGACGCCGGAAGGAACCCCGTACCTTGTGCCTTTGCCAGGGCCCATCTCCCTTCCTAGCCGCGAGAATGTAGAGTCAACCTACGACCGCTTCGGCCGCCGCCTCAACGTGTTGACCCCGTTCGGCGTATAGGCCGAATGCGAGGCGAGCCCGCGTACCGTGCAGCGATAGGTCCTCTTGCCCTTGTGCGCGACGATGGCTTCCATCAGCGTTGGCTCGCCCACCACGCACGACCGGGCCGGATGCCAGATCCTCGATCAGCCGCCCCCCGCCGAGGCAGCCGACCTCCTCGTCGTACGAGAACGCGAGATGCACCGGCATCTTCAGCCCCTTGCCGCCCGATTCGCCGACGACCCCCACCACGACGGCGACAAAGCTCTTCATGTCCGAAGTGCCGCGGCTGAAGAGCCGGCCGTCCCTTTCGACGAGCGCGACCGGATCGCTCAACCACTTCTGCCCGTCGACCGGCACGACGTCGGTATCGCCCGAGAGCACTATTCCCGGCACGCCGCGCGGCCCCAGGGTCGCCTCGCGCTTCCCGTGGTTGTGGGTGAGGCACACCCCGGCTCCGTGCAGGCGAAGACAATCGCTGACGAACTCGATCAGCTTCAGGTCGGAATCCCGGCTGACGGTCGGGATTCCCACGAGGCTGCGAATCATCTCGATCCTGGCCGCGGACGGAAGCTTGTTCATGTTCTCGCCCATATGCCCAGAGTAGGGGGCCGGGCGCGCCGAACACGGCGCGGCCGCGCTCGAAGGACTCGCCGACCACCTTGGCGCCGGTGTCTCCGGCGTCCCGCCGGGCGGCGTCAGCGCACGTCGAGGTCCGCGAAATCCGGCTCCCGCAGCGCGTTCCACACCTCGAGCGGCGTCAGCGGATTCTGGGTCGCCGAGCGTCCGAACTTCGTCCAGTAGTAGTTCTCCGCGCGGGAGTCGCTCCACGCCATGCCGCGGTTGCGCTCGTCGAGCATCTCGTTGTAGCGCCGGTAGGGCTCCTCCCGGACGTCGATCGACTCGCGCTCGTCGAGGATGAGCCGCTCGATGCACTTCAAGGCGTAGAGCGTTTCCATCTCCTGGAACGCCGGGACCAGGAGGCCACCATTGGTGTTCGGACCGTACAGCGTCCACAGGTTGGGGCAGCCCGGGATCATCGCACCCAGGTAGCCCTGGGAGCCGGTCTTCGACCAGAGTTCCTCGACGGTCCTGCCGCCGCGGCCGGTGATCGACATGGGGAACAGGTACTCGGTCGCCCGGAATCCGGTCGCGTAGACGATGGCGTCCACCTCGTGGACGCTGCCGTCCTCCGTCTCAACGCCGGCTTCGGTGATGCCCCGGATGCCATCGGTGACGAGCGTGACGTTCTCGCGCTGGATCGCGTCGAGAATGCTGTACTCCGGGTCGACCAGCACCGGACGCGCCGACAGGACAGGGTGTTCCGGCGTCATCGTCCGGACCAGGTCGGGATCGCCGAGTTTCTCTTCCAGGAACGCGATGCAGTTGTCCCGCGCGGCCTTGTTGACCGGGCTGGTCGCATGCTCGTCCTCGAAGTGCGGATCGATCGTGGCGAGCGGGCCGAAGCCCGCGATGAACCCCCCCGCGATGCGCAGGCGCATGAAGTTCGTGTGGTACGGCAGGTTGCGATCCAGCCAGGGCACTTGCGACTGGAAGGGCGAACGATAGCCCGGGGCCCCGAAAAGCCACTGGGGCGTACGTTGGAAGACCGTGACATGGCCCGCTTCGAGCGCCAGTTCCGGCACCATCTGGTAGCCCGTGCAGCCCGTGCCGATGACCGCCACGCGCTTCCCCTTCGGGTCGAACTCGGCGGGCCAGCGCGCCGTGTGCCAGGACGGGCCCTCGAAACGTTCCATGCCGGGGATGTCCGGCATGTTCGGCCGGTTGAGGAAACCTACCGCCGTGATCACGGCGTTCGAGCGCAGCGTGCGCCGGCCTTCCGGGCCGTCGACGGCGATGTCCCACATCGAGGCCGCCTCGTCCCACTCGAGCGAGCGGACCTCCGTGTTGAAGGTGATGTCGCCGCGCACGTCGAACGTGTCCGCCACCCAGTTGAAGTACTTCCGGTTCTCCGTCCAGGGACAGAACGGATACGCGT
>JAPPHP010000103.1 GCA_028821035.1 Gammaproteobacteria bacterium
TCTGTGCGGGGGGCAAGCCCCTCGCGCTCCCCGGCTGAGGGCTCCGAAGCAGGTGAGACCAGCTTCGGCGCTCAGGTCATGGGCATCGACCCCGCGGTCGAATTCGCCACCCTGGCGGAACGGGCGCTGCCGGGCGGACGGCCCCTGGAACGGCCCGGGGAAAGTGTCGTGGGCAGCATCCTGGCACGCAACCTGGGCGCGCAGGTCGGCGGCGACATCATCGTGCTCGGCACCGAGAAGGACGGCGGCGTCGCGGCCACGGCGGTCACCCTGGTCGGGGTCTTCGAGTCCGGCAACGCCGACCTCGACCGCAGCCTCATGATGGTCCATTTCGACGACTTCTCCGAGGCTTTCGGGCTCCGGGACGAAGCGCACGTCATCGCGGTCCTCGGAGACGACGCGAGCGACGCACGCGGCTTCGCGGCCGACATCAGCCCGTCGGTCGAGGACGCCGCGGAGGCCGGCACCGCACGCGTGCGACCGTGGCAGGAAGTCCAGCCCGAACTCGAGCAGTACATCGTCATGAAGCAGGGCGGGGGGTTCGTGATAGGCACCATCCTGATCGTGATCGTGACGTTCGTGGTGGTCAACGCGTTCGTGATGTCGGTCTTCGAACGCACGGCCGAGTTCGGCATGCTGAAGGCCATCGGCATGCCTCCCGCCGCGATCTTCCGCATGGTGCAGCTCGAGGGGCTCTGGATGAGCCTGATCGGCGTGGGGCTCGGCATGGCGGTCGCCCTCGCGGCCGTATCCGCACTTTCCGTGGAGGGCATTCCGGTGTCGGCCATCGCTGACGAACTGGGGGACATGCGCAGCCGGCTGAGTCTGCCCGAGACACTGGTCCCCGCATTCGTCACCGGTGAGGCGGTGCTCATCGCCATCGTCATGATCGCGGCCGTCCAGTTCGCCGCCGCGGTCCCGGCCCCGCGCATCTGGCGCCTGAACGCCGTCGATGCGCTCCGGGACGAAGAGTGACATGTCCGAGCTGACGCTTTCTCCGGTCGCCTCGAGGCCGGCAAGGCGCGCTGTCGGTGGAACGCTCGTCACCATGGCGTGGCGCAACCTGTGGCGCGTCCCCCGGCGCACTTGGCTGACGGCGGGTGGCGTCGCTTTCGCCATCCTGTTCGTCGTATTCCTGCGCTCCATGCACGCGGGCGCTTTCGGCGCCGCGATCAACCTGGTCACCGAGCGGATGAGCGGCCACGTGCAGGTCCAGCACCCCGAGTACCTGGACGATCCCAGGATGCGGCACACCGTCGAGGGGCTGTCCGCCGTGACCGAGGCACTCGCCGGACATCCCGACGTGCGTGCGGTGGCCCCGCGAGGCATCGGCTTTGCGTTGGTGTCCGCCGAGTCGGAGTCGGAAGAGCGGAGCTTCGGCGCCCAGGTCCTGGGCATCGACCCCGCCGTCGAGTTCGCCACGGTCTCGCAACGGGCCCTGCCCGGCGGCCGCGCCCTGGAGCGCGCCGGGGAAGGATTCCTGGGCAGCGTTCTCGCGCGCAATCTCGGCGCGGAGGTGGGCGACTCCGTCCTCTTGCTCGGAACGGGAAGGGAGGGCGGTGTCGCCGCGATCGCGGTCACCCTCGTCGGGATCTTCGAGTCCGGCGTCGCCGACCTCGACCGCAGCGTCATGATGGTCCACCTCGACGACTTCGCGGGGGCGTTCGGACTGGAGGACGAGGCGCACGTGGTCGCGGTGCTCGGGCAGGACGCGGCCGACGCGCAAGCCTTCGCAGCGTCGATCGCCCGCTCCATCGAGAGCATCGAGAGCGTCGAGAGCGCCGCGAGCGCCGGCGCGGCGCGCGTGCTCCCGTGGCAGGAGATTCAGCCCCAACTCGCGCAACTGGTCGTCGTCAAGGACACCATCGGGTTCACGCTGGCCGGCATGCTGACCGTGATCGTGACCTTCGTCGTGGTCAGCGCGTTCGTCATGACGGTCTTCGACCGCACGGCCGAGTTCGGCATGCTGAAGGCGATTGGCATGCCGCCGGCCGCGATTTTCCGCATGGTGCAGTTCGAAGGGCTCTGGATGAGCCTGCTCGGCGTCGCACTCGGCCTGGCGGCCGCCCTGGCGGTCGTGTCCGCCGTCGCGGCCGTGGGCGTCCCGGTGTCCGAGTTCGGGGACCTCGCGGGGATGTACAAGCGGCTGAACCTGCCGGACACCCTGATACCCGCGTTCGCCACCCGGGATGCGCTGCTCATCGCCGGGGTGATGATCGCCGTGGTGCAGTTCGCCGCCGCCGTTCCGGCTCCGCGCATCTGGCGGTTGAGCGCGGTCGATGCGCTCCGGGACGAGGAATGACATGTCAGAACTGACACTCCCGTCCGTCGCCTCCACACCCGTGCGCCGGGCCGTCGGTCGAGCGCTGATCACCATGGCCTGGCGCAACCTCTGGCGCGTCCCGCGGCGCACCTGGCTGACGGCCGGAGGCGTGGGGTTCGCCATACTCCTCGTCGTATTCTCGCGCTCGATCCAGATCGGCGCCCTGGACACGATGCTGGAAGTCGGGACCGCGCAACTGACCGGGCACGCGCAGGTACAGCATCCCGACTACCTGGACGATCCGCGGATGCGGAGCACCGTCGCAGGACTGGCGGCGTTGACCGGGACGCTGGCGGGCCATCCGGACGTGCAGGCCGTGGCGCCGCGCGGCATGGGCTTCGGGCTCGTGTCCGACGGTTCGGGCGAGCGGAGTTTCGGCGGCCAGATCACGGGCATCGACCCCGCCGTCGAGTTCGCGACGCTGGCCAGCCAGGCGCTGCCCGGCGGGCGGCCGCTTGAGCGTGCCGGCGAGGGTTTCATGGGCAGCAAGCTGGCGCGCAACATCGGCGTGGCGCCAGGAGACGACATCATCGTCCTCGGCACCGGCAAGGAAGGCAGCGTCGCCGCGATGGCGGTCACCCTGGTCGGGCTGTTCGAGTCGGGAATCCCCGACCTCGACCGCGGCTTCCTGATGGTGCACTTCGACGACTTCGCAGACGCGTTCGGCCTGGAGGACGAGGCGCACGCCATCGCCGTGCTGACAGGGGACCTCCGGGACGCCCGCGCGTTCGCGGCCGACCTCGCGACCGCGATCCTTCCGCTCGACGGGAACGTCGCCGTGCGTCCGTGGCAGGAGCTCATGCCGGAACTCGAGCAGACGGTCGTCGGCGAGATCGGGGGGTCCGCGCTCTTCGCCCTCTTCCTGGTGGTGATCGTGACCTTCGTGGTCGTCAGCACGTTCGTCATGACGGTCTTCGAACGCACGGCCGAGTTCGGCATGCTGAAGGCGATCGGCATGGCGCCGGGCGCGATCTTCCGCATGGTGCAGCTCGAGGGGCTCTGGATGAGCCTCACGGGTGTGGCGCTCGGCCTCGTCTCGTCCCTGGTGTTCGTGTACGTCAGCGCCATCGAGGGCATTCCTTTCTCGGCGTTCGGGGACTTCGATGACATGATGGCAAGGTTCTTCGTGCCAGACGTGATGATCCCCGTGTTCGACTCCGCGGGGGCGCTCGCCATGACGGCGATGATGGTCGTGGCCGTGCAGGCCGCCGCCGCCATCCCGGCGCGGCGCATCTGGCGCCTGAACCCCGTCGAAGCGCTGCGGGCAGAAGAATGAGCAACCGTCCTATCCCCAAGCAGAGGGTGATCCCATGAAGCTCCGCCTCCTCGTACAACTGGGCTGGCGCAACCTCTGGCGCCACAAGCGACGCAACGGGATCCTGCTCGGGGGCATCACGTTCGCGATCGCCGCCGTGGTCCTCGCGAACTCGTTCATCCGGGGCATGCAGGTGCAGATGGCAGACAACGCCGTCGACCTCATGAACGGGCACGTCAAGATCCTCGCGCCCGGCTACCTGGACGACCCCAGCATCGCCCAGAGCTTCGAGGTCGCGCAGGACTGGCGACCGGACGCGCTCGAGGGCATCACGTCGGACATGGTCGCCGGGTGGGCCTCCCGCGTGCGGGTCCCGGCCGTGATCATGAGCGAGCGGGAGACCCGAGGCATTCAACTCGTCGGGATCGATCCCGCCAGCGAGAACATCTCCTTCGTCGGCAAGCTCGCGATTCAGGGCGAAGGGCTCGCCGACGCCGCCGACCGGCGCGTGATCGTCGGGGCAGGCCTGGCGGAGCGGATCGAGACCCAGGTCGGCCGGCGCATCGTGCTCATCACGCAGGGCGCCGACGGCCGCAACCGGGAGGCCGGCTACCGGGTGGCCGGCATCTACCGCAGCGACACCTCTTCGCTCGAGAAGATCTTCGTCTTCACGGGCCGCGACACCGTGCAGGACCTGCTCGAGACCAACGTCGTGACGGAACTCTCCGTACGGCTCACCGAGGAACGCTTCAGCCCCCCGCTCCTGCAACGCCTCGCGAACGTGTTCGCCGGGCTCGACGTGATGACCTGGCAGCAACTCGACCCGACGGCCGCGGCCATGACGGCGATCATCGACGTCGTCATCCTGGTCTACTTCTTCATCATGATGGGCGCGCTGTCGTTCGGGCTCGTCAACTCGCTGGTGACCGCGGTCATGGAGCGCACGCGGGAGATGGGCATGATGCGGGCCATCGGGATGCGGCCACGCTCGGTCCTGCTGCAGGTGGTGCTCGAGTCGACGCTCATCATGGGCGCCGGCATCGCCGGCGGGGTCGTGATCGGCGTGCTGGCCTACCTGCCCATCGCCGACGGCGTGGACCTCGCGGCGTTCAACGAGGCGCTCTCGACCTTCGGGCTCAGCAACGTGCTCGTCCCGCAGCTCTTCGCCCAGGACGTGATCCTGGTCGTGGTCCTGAGCCTGATTCTCGGATTCGTCGCAAGCGCCTCTCCGGCGGTACGTTGCATGAAGATGGGTCCCCTCGAGGCCATGCGCCGATAACCGCGCTTCAAAAGGAGAAACGCATGTCTGAAGAAGTTGTGCAGTGTCATGGAGTGACGCGTGTCTACGCCGACGACGCCGTGCCCGTACACGCGCTGCGCGGCGTCGACTTCGCCGTCCACAAGGGCGACTGGGTCAGCCTGGCCGGGCCGTCCGGCTCCGGCAAGTCGACGCTGCTGCACATCATCGGCGGCCTCGACCGGCCGAACGACGGGTCCGTCTCCGTGGACGGGGAGGATCTTGGCGGCCTCTCGGAAGCCCAGCTCTCCGACCTGCGGCTGCGCAAGATCGGCTTCGTCTTCCAGGCCTACAACCTGATCCCGGTCCTGACCGCGGTCGAGAACGTCGAGTTCATCATGCAGCTCCAGGGCATCGGGGCGAGCGAACGCCGCGAGCGCGCCCTCGGGATCCTGGACCGGCTCGGCCTCGACGACATCGGCGACCGGCGCCCGGGCGAACTGTCCGGCGGACAGCAGCAGCGCGTCGCGGTCGCCCGCGCGGTGGTGACGGACCCGGTGCTCCTGCTCGCCGACGAGCCGAGCGCCAACCTCGACACCGCCACCACGAAGGAGTTGCTCGAACTGCTGCGCAACATCAACGAGAACCACGGCGTCACGATCGTCACCGCGACCCACGACCCCATGGTGATGGGTTACGCGAAGCGGCCGGTGAACCTGCGGGACGGCGCCATCGAGAGCGACGGGTCGACGGCGGACGCGTCGCCGGACGCTTGACCGTCAGCGCGAACCCCACCCAGATCCTCCACGGTCGGTGGACCCGGCCGGTGCGCTCCGCCGTGCTGCTCGCCACGCTGTGCCTCGCCATGGCGGCCCCCGCCGAGGCCCAGTCCGAGATCAAGGGGCGGCTCAAGTGGTTCAGCGCGGGCGCCATGCTCCCCGACGAGGACTTCCAGCGCCAGGCGAGCGGGACACCCGCCATCGACCACACCGGCAGCCTGCGCGTGCTGGTCCGTGCCGACGCGAACCGCAAGGGCGGCGACTCCGACAGCAGCCTGCGTTTCATCGCGGACTATTCCCTCTCCTGGCTGAACGGGGATTCGTTCGCGCTCGCGAGCGGCGCCGGGCAACAGACCCTCGACCAGACGCCCACGGAAGACGCACGGCGCCTCATGCGGCTGACCTGGGAGATCGACGACGGGCGCCGTCACCGCGCGGTGCACCGCTTCGACCGCTTCGCGCTTGAGTACCGGCGCCGCAACCTCTCCGTGACGGTGGGCCGCCAGGCCGTGAGCTGGGGCAGCGGGCGCGTGTTCCAGCCGATGGACCTCTTCAACCCCTTCGCCCCGACCACCGTGGACCGCGAGTACAAGCCCGGCGACGACGTCGTCCTCGTCGAGCAGGCCTTCGGCGGCAGCGACCTGCAGTTCCTCTACGTGGCGCGGCGCGACGAGTACGGCAAGGTCGGGACGGACAGCGCGAGCCGGGCGATCAAGTGGCACGGCTTCCTCGGCGGCAGCGAGATCGAGGTGCTCGGCGCGCGCCACTACCTGGACGACGTGCTGGGATTCACCGTGCGGGTCCCCATCGGCGGCGCGATCCTGCGTACCGACGTGACCGGCACGCGCCTCGAGTACGACGACGACTGGTACGTCTCCGGCATCGTCAACATCGACTGGGCCTTCGACCTGTTCCAGCGCGCGGCGTTCGGATTCGTCGAGTACTTCCACAACGACTTCGGCGTGCGCGAGCTTCCCGCGAGGAGGTCCGACCTGCCCTACCCGCTCGTCACCAGGCTCGCCCGGGGAGAACTCTTCAACATGATGCGCGACTACCTGGCGGTCGGCGCCACCTACCAGTGGAGCGCCCTGTGGACCCAGAGCCTGACGGCCATCGTCAACCTGGACGACCGCTCAAGCCTCCTGCAGACGGCGCTGGTGTACGAACCGTCCGACTACACGCGGATGCAGATGGGGATCACCACCGTGCTCGGCGACGAGGGGGAGGAGTTCGGGGGCGTACCCGTGGTGGACGGCGTCACGAGCGGCGGCGGCACGCAGGCGTTCCTGCAGTTCGTGTACTTCCGGTAGGGGCGCTCAGCGGAGTGATTCCACCTTCCGCAGGCGGGACTCCAGCTCCGCGATGCGCGCCTCCGCCGAGCGCAACGTCCGCAAATCCTCGCCGGTGGCCGGATCGCGGAAGCACAGCCGACCGTCTTCGAGCCGCAGGTTCAGCCCCAGGACCCGGCTGCGAAAGACGCGGCGACCGCCCTCCACCTTGGCCGACAACGGCCGATACCGACCATCGGCCAACGTGAGCCCGCGCAAGGGCGCTTCGAAGTACTCCTCACGGGGATCGAGAAGCCAATACTCGCGGACCCCGAGCTCCGCGTAGAGAGTCCGCTTCGGGCCCTCGTCCTGACGCCAGGTATTCTCCGACGCGACCTCGAGAACGAAGTCCGGCGTCTTCCCTTCCTCCCAGAGCTTGTAGACCGTCCGGCGGCGCCTGGGGACGCCAAAGGCCACGAACACGTCCGGCGCCACGCACTTTCGGGGCTCACCTTCCTCGTAGTAGACGAGGAGGTCGCCCGACACGTAGACGTCCGGACGGTTCTCGAAGTGCACGTCGAGGATCGCGACCGCGTCCAGGATGGCGTGCAGTTGCCAGTCGTTCTCAGCCAACGGCTGGCCGTCCGAGCTCGGATACAGGGGGTCTTCCGCGGGAAAGGGAGACTTCTTCATCGGCATGCGCGGCCTCCACGCGGCGCGTCGCAAGGGAAAGTAGCACGGGGATGTTGGCCCGCCCAAACAGGAGCAGGGAATCATCGTCCCCCGCCTGCGACGCCGAAACGGACGATCTCCGCGAAAGCGCGTGCGACTTCGCCCCGACGTGGACCGGGAGATCTCTCCAAACGCCCCGAAGGCAGCTACGCCGGGTAGTGCCGCCCCAGCCAGTCCAGCATCAGCGCGTTCGTCTCGGCGGCCTTCTCCTGCTGGATCCAGTGGCCACACTCGAGCGTGTGCACCTCGACGTTCGGGACGTGCTGCTCGAGGGTCGGCGACTTCGGCACCATGTCGTACTGGCCGTAGATCATCAGCGCCGGCGCTTCGACGACCTGCGGTGCGTCCCCCAGGATGTGCCAGTTGCGCGTGAAGTTGCGGTACCAGTTGATGCCGCCGGTGAAGCCGCTTTCCTCGAACCCCTGGACGAACACGTCGAGGTCCTCATCGTCCATGAACGCCTTGCCGCGCGGCTCCGCCTGCCGAGCAAGGTTGATGAGCGGCATGCCGGGCTGCGCCGACGGGGCCGGCTCCTTCCACTGCTCCGCCCGGT
>JAPPHP010000229.1 GCA_028821035.1 Gammaproteobacteria bacterium
TGGTCGTGGTCGTGGTCGTGGTCGTGGTCGTGGTCGTGACCATGAGCGCAGGGTTCGTGATCGTGATCGTGGCCGTGAGCTTCACGCTTTGGGTCCTGGGCCCCTGGCGGGTCGCGCATCAAACCGATGCAGAAGATTCCCGCCACCACCGCGGTGATGAAGCTGATGACGGGCCGCACCACCGCGACGATCGGCCCGAAGAAGGCGTTGGTCACCAGGATCGAGTCCGCCCCAGTTTCGGGCGCGGTGATGAGAAAGGACATGCACGACGAGCGCGACGCGCCCTTGCGACGCATCTCCGCCACCACGGGCACCACCGAGCAACTGCACAGGGGCATCGGCACCCCGATGCCGGCGCTTGTCGCGACCGACTTGAGGCTGTCTTCCCGGAACCAGCGGAGAATCGCCTGTCGGGAAATGAAGACGTGCATCACGCCGGAGAGGAAGAGCCCCAGCAGCAGCATGGGCGACAGGAGCAGGAACGAGGACCACAGGAAATCCAGGAACGCGGTCGCCGCGGTCACGAGAGACTCCCGGCAGGAAAAGCCCGGTCGCGGTGCACGAAATGACTCCGTTCGACGCTCGTCACTATCAGGGGCCTATCGTTGACCAATCAATGCGACACCGCCCCCTATCGCATGCACTACCGTGTGCATGCGCAGGCTCGCATCCGACCCTGCCACGACTTGCTTGCCGTGGCAAGGTCTCAGTGCCAGCTTTGTCAACGCGCCTTCGGGTAAGCCCGGCCCCTACTCTTCCACCCTGCGCAGTCGTTCGATGAGGCTGGAGGTGTCCCAGCGGGCGCCGCCCATCGCGGCGACGTCCGCGTAGAACTGGTCCACCAGCGCCGTCAGCGGCATGCGCGCCCCGAGCCGGCGGGCCGCGTTCAGGGTCATGTCCAGGTCCTTCTGCATCCACTGGACGGCGAAGCCGAACTCGAACTCCCGGCGCGCCATCGTGCCGGCCCGGTTATCCATCTGCCACGACTGCGCGGCGCCCTTGCCGATGACATCGACCACCGCGTCGACGTCGAGACCGGCCTTCTCGGCGAAGTGCAGGCCCTCGGAGAGTCCCTGCAGGACGCCGGCGATGCACACCTGGTTGACCATCTTGGTGAGCTGTCCGGCGCCCACCCCGCCCATCAGGCGCACCGCGCGCGCGTAGCAGTCCATGACCGGCTTCACCGCCGCGAACGTCTCGGGTGCACCCCCGACCATCACCGTGAGCTGACCGTTCTCCGCCCCTGCCTGGCCGCCGCTCACGGGCGCGTCGAGGAAGCCGACCCCGCGTTCCGAGCCCGCGGACCCCAGCTCCCTGGCCAGTTCCGCCGACGCGGTCGTGTGATCTACGAGCACGGCGCCGGCCGAGATGCCCGCCAGCACGCCGTCGTCCCCCAGGGTGACGCTGCGGACGTCGTCGTCGTTGCCGACGCAGACGAACACGCAGTCCGCCCGCGCGGCGGCCTTCGCGGGGGTCGCCGCGGTCGCTCCGCGGTGTTCGCGCGCCCACGCGTCGGCACGGGCCGCCGTCCGGTTGTAGACGCACACGCTGTGGCCGGCGGCCGCGAGGTGGCCGGCCATCGGATACCCCATGACCCCCAGGCCCACGAAGGCCACGTTCCTGCTATCGCTCATCCTCGGACTTTCCTCACCTTGACCACATGCGCCCTGACGGGCGTGCACCCGCGCGGACGCCCACGAGCACGCCAGGGAGAGTGTACGTCTTCGACATGCGGCTATGCCCCCGGGAAAACTGATCACGCGGGACCGTCAGCCCCAATTGTCCGGCGGACGCCGGTCCAGTATCGTAGGGCCATGGCGAGAGCGAAGGGCAAGCCCGGCCGCGATCTGCGGTCGCTGATCTGGGCCACGGCCCTGGTCTTCTGCGCTGCCCAGAGCGTAGGCGAACTGCACATGCACGACGCCGGTATGCCCGACGAGGTCTGCACCGCCTGCAGCCTCGTGCACGCCGACCTCGCCGGCGGCCGTGCCGACCCGAGCGTCGCCGCGCGCAGCTGGGTGCGCCCGGCATCGGTCGCGCCCTCGCGTGCGGACATCGTTTCGCGTCCCTTCAAGACCGAACGCTCCCGCGCACCGCCCTTCGGCTCCTGATCGTTCGGACTCACGTGGTGGCCGTCCTCCGGCTGCCGACCGTGCATCGACCGGGAGAGCAAGCATGAACCACCCCTGCATCGCGCGAGGCAGACGCCGCCCACCGATCGTCCGGACCGCCGTCCTGGCGATCCTTGGCGCGGCGGTCGCGAACGCGGCCCAAGCCGAGGAACCCGCCCCCGCATCCGACGAGATCATCGAGGAGATCGTCGTCGTCGGTCACCCGCTGTCGGGCCAGGGACTGGCCCTGCCCTCCACCGTGCTCACCGCGGAGGACCTGGAGAGCAAGGCGGCCGACACCATCGGTGCGACGGTCGGCAACGAGCCCGGCATCCACAACAGCTCCTTCGGCGCCGCCGCGGGTCGTCCCATCATCCACGGCCTCGGCGGTGCGCGGGTCCGGGTCATGGAAGACCGCATCGACACCCTCGACGTTTCGGTAACGAGCGGCGACCACGCGGTGACGGTCGATCCGTTCATCGCGGAGCGCGTGGAAGTCCTGAAGGGCTCCGCCACCCTGCTGTACGGCTCGGGGGCCATCGGCGGCGTGGTGGACGTCCACACGGGACGGATCCCGCACGAAGTGCCGGAGCGTGTGCACGGGGCCGTCGACCTGCGCGGTTCGGACAACGGCGACGGCAGGAACGGGTCGTTCCGCCTGGATGGCGGCGGTGGCGGCATGGCGTGGCACATCGACGGATTCGCCCGCGAGGCCGACGATTACGAGATCCCGGGCTTCGTCGAGTCCGCCGCGCTGCGCGCGCTCGCGGACGAAGAAGAGATGCACCACGACGAGGACGAGGAGCTGGGCGAAGACGACCACGACGAGGACGAAGCGGAAGGCGAAGACCACGACGAGGACGAGGGGGAGGACCACGAGGAAGAGGAGGAAGGGCACGACGACGAGGACGAAGAGGAGGTCCGCGGGCGGCTGCCCGGCAGCAGCTTCGAGGTGCGGGGCGGTTCCGTCGGCTTTTCCTTCGTCGGCGACCGCGGGTTCATCGGACTCTCCGTCAGCGGCCTGAAGTCCGAGTACGGCATCCCCGGGCACGCCCACGGGCACGGCGACGAGGACCACGGCGACGAAGAGTTCGGGCATGGCGACGAGGACGAGGACGAAGACCACGCGGACGACGAGGACGAGGATCACGGCGACGAGGACGAGGACGAAGACCACGAGGAAGAAGAGGGAGATCACGAGGACGAAGAAGGCCACGGCGACGAAGCCGAGGGCACGCCCGTTGCCGACCTGGAACAGACGCGCATCGACCTCGAGGCCGCGCTGGCCAACCCATTCGAAGGCTTCGAAAGCATCAACCTGCGTGTGGGCATCAACGACTACGAGCACCTGGAGATCGAGCCCTCCGGCGAGGTCGGGACCGCGTTCGAGAACGACGCCTGGGAGGCGCGGATGGAACTGACGCACGCCCCCGCCGGCGGCTGGCGGGGAACGCTGGGCGCGCAGTTCGGGGACCGCCAGTTCTCCGTGTTGGGGGAAGAAGCCTTCACGCCACCGGTGGACACGCAGTCCGCCGGCCTGTTCTGGGTAGGCGAACGCTCCGTGGGAGACCTTGGCGTCGAGGCGGGGCTGCGCTACGACCGCGTCGAACACGACCCGGCGCACGGCCAGAGCCGCGACTTCAACGGCGCGAGCGCGTCCCTCGGGCTCATTATCCCCCTGGGCAACTCGTGGGAGGCCACGCTGCTGGCGGACTACTCGTCGCGGGCCCCCGTAGGCGAGGAGCTCTTTTCTGACGGCCCTCACTTCGCCACGCGGAGCTTCGAGATCGGCGACCCCGGGCTGGACACCGAGCAGGCCCGCAACCTCGCGGCGACGCTGAACGGCGGCGGCGACCGCTGGTCGGCCCGCGGCACGTTCTACTACACGGACTTCGCGGACTTCATCTACCAGGCCGCGACGGGCGAGGAGGAGGACGACCTCGAGGTGCGCCAGTTCGCCCAGGCCGACGCCACGTTCGCCGGTTTCGAGGTGGAGGGCCGTGTAACCGTCGCCGAGTGGGGCGGGGGACGCCTGGAACTCGGGGCGTTCTTCGACATGGTCTCGCCGGAACTCGACGTATCCGGCAACGACAACCTGCCGCTCATCCCGCCGGACCGGGTCGGAGTCTCCGTCGCGTTCAGGAACGATCGCCTGCGGGCCAACGTCGACTACGTGCGGGCTTCCGACCAGGACGACGTCGCCGAGTTCGAGTTGCCGACGGACGGTTACGACGACCTGCGCGCACGCATCGCCTGGCGGTTCCGTCCCGGCGACATGTCGCTCGACCTGTTCATCGCCGGGCGCAACCTCACGGACGACGAGCAGCGCCTGCACACGTCCATCGTCAAGGACCTCGCGCCACAGCGCGGGCGCACCGTCGAGGCGGGGATGCGCATGCGGTTCTGACCCCCCATCCGGGCGGCCAGCCTGACAGGGCGTTCCGGACCGTCGCGGCGGCCGGGCCCAAGGGACTTGCGCGCCCCGGCCCCGGCCATACATGATCCGTGCGGCGGAACGGAGCTTGACGATGTGGGCGATGCGGCTTGTCATGTGCATCACCGTGGCCGCGTCCCTGTGGGCGCCGGCCGTCCATGCGCAATCGCTGGCAGCGGCACGCGCGGCGTTCGAGGCAGGCCGCTTCGCCGAGGCGTCGGAACTCGCGGCGGCCTCCGGCACGTCCGAGGGCCTGGCCCTGGCGGCGGAGACGCTGGCGATCCACGGCTTTCACAGGGCTCCGGAACCCGAGCGGCAGGCGCTGTTCCAGAAGGCCCAGGGCTTCGCCGAGGAGGCCATCCGCCTGGACGACGCGAACCCGGAGGCACACCTGCAGCTCTCCCACGCCATGGGCCGGTATGCGCAGACCTTCGGCAAGGGGGTCAAGGCCTTGCGGCTCGCCGGGCCGGTGCGCGAAGCGATGGAACGCGCGGTCGCCCTCGCGCCGGAGCTGGCCCGCGCCCAACTCAGCCTCGCCTCCTGGCACGCGGAGGCTGGCCGCAACCTCGCCGGGCGCTTGATGACCGGAGCCTCGAAGAAAACGGCCGCCCAGCATTTCGAGCGCGCCTATGCCCTGGCGCCGGGCGACAAGGCGGTACAGGTCGAGTACGCCAAGGGGCTCCTGGCGCTCGACAGGCGTCGCAACCGCGACCGGGCGCGGGCCCTCTTTACCGAGGCTGCCGAGACGCCGCCCCGGGACGCGTACGACGGCATCCTGCAGGAGGAAGCCCACGCGTGGCTCGCCACACTCGACGGGTCCTGACGCGATGTCCCGCCGGGCCCTGCCGAGTGTCGACGCCGTGCTGCAGCACGCGGCCCTGGCGGAGACCATCTCGCGGCACGGGCTGGCCACCGTCAAGGACGCGGTACGTGCCCTGCAGGCCGACGCCCGTACCACGGAGGTTCCCGAATGGGCCACGGATGCGGCGTGCTACGCGGAACCCGCAGAAGCGTGGCTCGCGCGCCAGGTCGGCCACGGTTACCGGCGCGTCTTCAACCTGACCGGGACGGTCGTCCACACCAACCTCGGCCGGGCGGTGCTGTCGCGCGAACTCATGGACGCCGCCGTCGACGCGGCCACGGCGCCCGTCACGCTCGAATACGACTTGGGGACCGGCCGCCGGGGCGACCGGGAGGGCATCGTTCGGCACCGACTCAAGCTCCTGACCGGCGCGGAAGCGGCGACCGTGGTCAACAACAACGCGGCCGCTGTGCTGCTCGTGCTCAACACGCTCGCCCTCGGACGGTCTGTACCGGTGTCACGGGGGGAACTGATCGAGATCGGCGGGAGTTTTCGCATCCCCGACATCATGGCGCGGTCGGGCTGCCGGCTGGTGGAGGTCGGGACGACCAACCGTACGCATCCGGCCGATTTCGAGGCGGCGGTGGACGAGACGACCGCGCTGCTGCTCAAGGTGCACCCGAGCAACTACCGTGTCGAGGGCTTCACGCGTACCGTCTCCACCGGTGAATTCGCCGGGATCGGACAGCGCCACGACATCCCCCTCGTCGTGGATCTCGGCAGCGGGACGCTCCTCGATCTGACCCGCTTCGGACTGCCGCACGAACCGACGCCTCGCGAGACCCTCGCCGATGGCGCGGACCTCGTGACCTTCTCCGGCGACAAGCTCCTCGGCGGCGTCCAGGCCGGCATCGTGGTCGGGCGCGCCGACCTTGTCGCCCGGCTCGACGCCAACCCGCTCAAACGCGCCCTACGCCTGGACAAGGTCACGCTCGCCCTGCTCGACGCCACGCTGCGCGCCTACGAGGACGAATCGTCCGTCGCGGAGCGGATCCCGCTGCTCCGCACGCTGACGACGCCATTGCAGACCCTTGAAGCGCGGGCGCGGGAGGTGGCCGAGGCGCTCGGACCGCTGCTGGGGGAGGGATTCGACGTTGCGGTCGAAGAGGCCGCGGGCCAACTCGGCAGCGGCGCCCTCCCCGACCAGGTCCTGCCGAGCCGCGCCGTGGTCGTGTCGGCGAGCAGCGGCAAGGCCCTGACCGAACTCGCCGCCCGACTGCGTGGGCTGCCCATCCCCATCGTCGCGCGGGTGGCCGACGGCCGGCTCTGGCTCGACATGCGCGGCGCCGAGCCCCTCCCCGAACTGCTCGACAACCTGCGCGCCCTCGCATGATCGTCACCCTCGCGGGCCACGTGGACCACGGCAAGACGGCGATCGTGCGCGCCCTCACGGGCGTCGACACCGACCGCCTCGAGGAAGAGAAACGACGCGGGCTCACGATCGACCTCGGCTTCGCCTACACGGACCTCGACGGGGCCCGGGTGGGTTTCGTGGACGTTCCGGGACACCACCGCTTCATACACAACATGGTGGCCGGCGTGGGACGGCGCCAGTACGCCCTGCTCGTCGTCGCAGCCGACGACGGGGTCATGCCGCAGACCCGCGAACACCTGCAGATCCTGCAACTGATGGGACTGCGCGAAGGCGTGGTCGCCGTAAACAAAGTGGACCGTGTTGACCCGGAGCGGGTCGCCGAGGTGGAGCGCGAGGTCCACGCGCTCGCGCAGGCCTCCTTCCTCGAGGGCGCCGCCACGGTGCCGGTGTCCTGCATGGACGGGCGAGGCATCGACCAACTCCGGGACGAACTTGCGGGCGCCGCCCGACGCCACGCGGTGGAGCAGGCCGACCGGGGCTTCCGGCTCGCCGTCGACCGGGCGTTTTCCGTCCGCGGCGCCGGCGCCGTAGTGACGGGCACCGTCGTCGCCGGAACTGCAAGCGTCGGCGATCCACTCGTCGTTGCCGGGACGGACCGCCCGGTTCGCGTACGCGGTCTCCACGTGCAGGATGCGGCCTCCGAGACGGCCGCCGAAGGCGACCGCACGGCCATGAACCTCACTGGCATCGATGTCGACGACGTGGCCCGCGGCGACTGGATCGTCGCACCCGGCGCCGCCGGCCGGACCCGCCACGCCGCGGTCGAGTTCGACGTCCTGCCCGACTTCCCGCGCGCCGTACGGCACTGGGCGCCCGTGCACGCCTACGCGGCCACGAGCCACGCACAGGGCCGCATCGGACTGCTCAGCGGAGATCCTATTCCTCCAGGCGGCACGGGCGCCGTCGACGTCGTGCTCGACCGCGCACTGCCCCTCAAGGTGGGAGACCGTCTGATCGCGCGGGACCAGGACCTGGGCCGCACGATCGGCGGCGGGCGCGTCCTGGATGTCGCCGCGGTCCACGGTCGCCGCCGGGCGCCCGGGCGGCTTGAGCGTGTCGAGGCGCTGCGCCAACAAGACCCCGGTGACGCGCTCTCGGCCCTCGCACGGCTGGACGTCGTCGAAGCCGAGGGTTTCCGCCGCGACTGGAACCTGACCGACGGCGCGCTGGGCCGGCTGACGGGAGACGAGCAGTTCGCACGTAGCGGCGGCCTCGTCATCCACCGCGACCTGCTCGACGAGACGCGGGAAGCCGTACTGGCCGCGCTCTCCGAGCACCACCGCAC
>JAPPHP010000137.1 GCA_028821035.1 Gammaproteobacteria bacterium
TGGTAGAAGCTGTTGAACTGGGTCACGAGCAGCATGAACATCAGGATCAGCGAGAGCACGAAGGCGACGCTGACGAAGGCGATGGATCGCTCCTGCTCCTCGTTGGCGCCGCGGAACTCGACCCGTACCCGGGGGTCGAAGTCCTGTCGCTCGATCCAGGCGCCGATCTCGCGAACCTTGTCGTCCGCCAGCACCCCCGGCGCCACCTCGGCGCGGATGAACTCGACCACATCGCCGTCGATGCGCTGGATGGTGTCCACGTAGGGGAGCGGGGTGCGCTGCACGAAGTTGGAGATGGGCACCTGGCCGCGCGCCGTCGCGATCTTCAGTTCGTCCAGAGCCGCCACGCCACGCGCCTCCGTCGGGTACCGGAAGCGGATGTCCAGGGGTTCGTCCGCGTTGTCGGGCCGGTACTCGGCGACCTTGACGCCGGAGGTCACCAACTGCACGGCGAGGCCCACCAGCGAGACGTCGGCGCCGTATAGCGCGGCCTGCGCCCGGTCGACGCTGAGATTCCACTCCACCCCGGGCAGGGAGCGCGTGTCCTCGATGTCGCGGAGGCCGGTCACCTGCGTGTCGATGTGGTCGCGGACGCGCGCGAGCACCGGCTGGATCTCTTCCTTGTACGTCGCCGAGAACTGGATCTGCACGGACTTGCCGACCGGCGGCCCCATCTCCTCCTTCTGCACCTCGATACGGATGCCCGCCAGGTCGGCTGTGCGCTGCCGTACCAGTTCGAGGATCTCCACGCCGGTCAGCGACCGGTCCATCTGGTCGTGGAGCTCGAGCATCACGGTGCCGACGATGTCCTTGGCCGACGACCCCCCCATGAACATCTCGCCGGCGCCGCCAGGCAGCGACGTGTACGTATTCGCGTCCTTGATCCCGGGAATCGCCAGGATGCGGTGCTCGACTTCCCGCACCAGTGCATCGACCTCGTCGGTGGACAGGTTGCCCCGCGCGCGGATGCTGACCCGGCCCTGGGCGGGATCGACCCCGGTAAAGAAGGTCATCCCGCCGCCGTACTGGCCGTAGGCCCAGAACGTCGCCGCGAGTATCGACAGAACGAGGCCCAGGGTGACGGCGGAGTGGTGGCTCGCGAGCATGAGCAGGCGCGAGTACCACCCCGTGATGCCGCCGAGCGTCGTCGGGTCGCCATTCTCGAGCTGCATCAGGGTGTTCCGCTGTCGCGCGTCCCGGGCGCTCGGCCGGCCGAAGCGCGAACCGATCGTGGGACAGAAGACCAGGGCGTAGAGCAGCGAGCCGGACAGCACGGTGAACACCGTAACCGGCAGGTATCGCATGAACTTGCCGGACACGCCCGGCCAGAACATGAGCGGCAGGAAGGCCGCGAGCGTCGTGGCGACGGATGCCGCGACCGGCCAGAACATGCGCTTGGCGGCGAGCGTGTACGCCGCCCGGTTGTCGAAGCCCTCCACCATCTTCCGGTCCGCGTACTCGGTGACGACGATCGCTCCGTCGATCAGCATGCCGAGCCCGAGCAACATGCCGAACATGACCATGAAGTTGAAGGTGTAGCCGAAGAGGTAGATGAAGATCAGCGCGAACAGGAACGAGATCGGGATGCCGACGCCCACGATCAGGCCGCTGCGCAACCCCATGGCGGCGACGACGATCGTCATGACGAGGGCGAGGGCCGTGACGATGTTCCCTTCGAGCTCCGTGACCTGCTGCAGTGCCCGGGGCGAGGCGTCCTGCGTGTAGAACAGGCTGACCCGGTTGGGCAGGTTCGGCTCGTGTTCGGCGACCATGGCCTTCACCCTGGCGATGGTGTCGATGATGTTGGCGTTGGAGCGCTTGATGATGTTCATCGAGATGGTGCGCTGGCCGTTCACGCGCGCGTGGCTGAGGCGGTCCTTGAAGGTACGCCGCACTTCCGCCACGTCGGACAGGGTCACCACCGAGTCGCCGTTCGCGAGCACGGGCAGGTCGCGCAGGTCGTCGGCCTCCTCGATGACGCTAGGGATCTTCACGGACATGCGCCCCTGCCCGGTGTCGAGGCTGCCCGCGGGAATGAGGCGGTTGTTGCGGACGACCGTGTTGATGAGCTGCTCGTTGGTCATCCCGTACGCTTCGAGCTGCGCCGGACGCACCACGATTTCGAGGACTTCCTCCCGCTCTCCCTGGAGGCGCGCCTCGAGGATGTCCGGGACCGTCTCGACCGCGTCCTGGATGGCCTTGGCGTGGTCGAACAGCATGCGTTCCGGCACGTCGTCGCCGACCAGGTTGATCTGGATGATGGGGAAGCTGTCGGTGTTCTGCTCGGAGATGATGGGTTCTTCAGCGGTCGTGGGTAGCTCCGGCTTGGCGCGGTCGACTGCCTCGCGGACATCCGAGAGCGCGATGTCGAGGTCGTAGTCGGCGTCGAACTCGACCATCACCGTGGCCGCGCCTTCCGAGGCGAATGCGGTGACCTCCTCGACGCCCTCCACGGTGCGCAGTTCGATCTCGAGGGGCTTGACCAGCAGGCGGGCGCTGTCTTCGGGCGAGATGCCCTCGTGGATCACGGTGATGGTGAAGAACGGGACTTCGACCCGCGGCTCCGCCTCGATCGGTATCGCGCAGCGGGCTACCGAACCGGCCAGGATGACGGCGAACAGCGCCAGCAGGGTCGTGCGGGTGCGGGTGACCGCCGCGTCGACCAGGACGTTGTTCACGACGCGTGCACGGACTGCGTGTCGGTGCCGCCGCCGTCACCGCCCAGGGCGGGCGTCGGCTTCGGAACGATCGCGGGGGCGTCCCCGGTCGGCTCGAATGCGCCCCGCGCCTCCGGCGACGGGACGTCCGGCATCTCGGCGTCGACCGGGAACACGGGGAAGTCGCCGGCGTTGCGCTCGGCGAAGACCGGTTCCGCGGTCGGCTCGAAGTCGATGTCGAGCGCCTCGCCCGGCACGACGAACTCGTGGCCAACGGTGATGATCGTCGCGACTTCCGGAAGCCCGGTGACCCAGACGCCCTCCGCCTCGTCGCGCAGGATCTCGATCCGCCGGAACGCGACGCGGTCGTCGGCGTCGACGATGCGCAGCCCGACCGCCCCTTCGTCGTCGAGGGCGAAAAGTGCCGGGCTCACGTGGTGCGCGCGCGAGGTCTCCGCGGCGATGAGGATGTCGGCGGTGATGCCGCTGCGCAGGGTGTAGTCGGCGTTCGGTACCTCGATCTCGACGCGGTACGTGCGGGTCGCCGGATCGGCCTGCTGGCCGATGAAGCCGATCGAACCGGAGAGCCGCTCGCCGGTGGCCAGTTCCCCGAACGCCCGCTCGCCAACGCGTACCCGCGCGATGTCCCGCTCGGTGATCTGGCCGACCAGGAGCATGGGGTCGAGGTCCACCAGGGTGACGCAGGGGGCCCCCGGCTGCACGTAGTCGCCGACCTCGACGTGCGTGACTTCGACCATTCCGTCAAAGGGTGCGCGAACCCGCGTCCGCGTCACGTCGAGTTCGATCGACTCGAGGCGCGCGCGCGTGGCGGCCAGGCGTGCCGCCGCCGCGGCGATGGCCGTTTCCGACTGCAGGCCCTGGGACTTGAGACGCAGGGTGCCGCGGTACTCGATGTGGGCCTGCCTTACCGCGGCCTGCGCTTCGACCAGGCGCGCGGCGCGGTCGTCCATCGACAGGCGGCACAGGGCATCGCCCGTGGCCACGCGGTCGCCGAGTTCCACCGGGCGGGCCACGACGCGCCCGACGGTCTCCGCCCGTACGTCCACGGTCCGCTTGTTCTCCGTGCGCCCGCGGACCCGGGCGAAGGCGGTCTGCTCGACCGCGGTGCTGATGCGGGCCCGCACGCGCGACGGCGCGCGGTCCTGCACCGCGGCGCTCGCGCGGTCGTTCCGCTCGGTGATGCTGAACCGCTTGGCCTCGTCGGGGCCGGCGCCGAACTGTCCGGAGGCCAGCCAGGCCATGGTGGCGACGGCGATGACGAAGGCGGTGATGTACGTCTTGCGCATCAGGCGCTCTGGGGATCAGCAGCGGGTGCTGTCGAGGCCGCTCCTGAGAACTGGGGGGTCGTTACCAAATGTAACATGCATCGCCCGCCGCGGCCACCTTCCGGGCCGACGTTCGGGCCGGCCTGGGGGCGCCGCGGCGCTGCGGTCGTCTACCACTCCCCGGTGTTTTCCATGCTCTTCCACGGCTCCGCCGGTTCGCGCGGCCCGCCGGTCTGCAGGAGTTCCACGGAGACGCCGTCCGGCGACCGCACGAACGCCATGTAGCCGTCGCGCGGCGGCCGGTTGATGGTGACGCCTGAGTCCATGAGGCTCTGGCAGAGCCCGTAGATGTCCTCCACCTCGTAGGCGAGATGGCCGAAGTTGCGGCCGCCGGCCAGTTCCTCAGGGTCCCAGTTGTGGGTGAGCTCTACCTGGGCCTCCTCGTCACCGGGCGCCGCCATGAACACGAGGGTGAACCGCGCCGGCTCGTTCTCGATCCGCCGGATCTCCTTCAGGCCGATGGCCTCGTAGAAGCCGATCGAAGCGTCGAGGTCCGACACCCGGACCATGGTGTGCAGGTATTTCATTGGAGTGCCGCCGTTCTCTCGTTCGGGGGCCGCACACTAACCGACGCGGGCGGATGGGGACAAGGCGCTGCCGTGAGATACTAGGCCGATGGCCGATCAACCGGACTCACGGCCGGTGTTCACCATCGTGATGGGGTGCAACGGCTCAGGCAAGAGCGCCTGGAAGCGCGCCAACTACGACCGGTTGCCGGACCGGTATTTCGATCAGGACTCGATTGCCGGCGGCATTGGCGACTGGGACAGCGAGGATGCGCGCCAGCGCACCCGCGTATACGTCGACGCGGAGGTCGGCGCCACCATGCGGGAACGCTTGAGCTTCGGTATCGAGAGTACATACTCCGGCCGGCCGGGCCGGGAAATGGTGGAGCGGATGCGGGCTGCCGACTACCGCATCGAGGGCATCTACCTCGGCACGGAATCGCCGGAGATCAACGTCGCAAGGATCGAGCGACGCGTACTGGAACGCACCGGGCACCGGGTCGACCCTGCGCGCGTGCCGGAGCGATACCGCTATTCGCTTTCGAATCTGCGCCGCACGGTCGAGCATTTCGATCAACTCGAAGTGCTTGACAACTCCCGCTCCGACGCTTTGGGCATGCCTCAACCGATCGAGCAGTGTTTCCTCGAGCGTGGCCAGGTCGTGTCGCGCCTGCCGGCCAATGAAATGGCGGCGTGGAGCGCGGCTTGGCTGCGAGGCGTGGAACAGGCTCGCGCCGAGAAGCAGCGGTTGGCCGAGCGCCGGCAACGTCGCGAAGCACAGGAGCGCGGTCGAGGACGCTGACGCCTCGCTGCTGGAACGTTCCGGCCCCCCGAACGCGCCGGCGCGTCCCCGCTGACAAGTTGACAGCACCAGCGAAGCCGCCGCCCTGGCGCGCGCTGCCTTCAACCCCAGCCGCCCGCCGCAGCGCCGCTCTGTCGGATCTGGATCGCTGCGCAGGTCCAGGTCCGACAGGCTAAACTGCCGTGCGCGCAGCGGGAGGCAATCATGGCGGAAGACGGACTGATCACCACCATCGACGAGTTCGAGGCGGAGTATCGCAAGACCATCGGGCAAACCCTCGCGCAACAGCCGACCCGGCAGGCCAACCTCGACAACATCCGCCGCTTCGGGGACGGGGTCGGCGACTACAACCCCCTGTGGCGCGACGAGGCGCACGCGGCGGCGAGCCGCTTCGGCATGGTCACGGCGCCGCCGACGTTCCTCTATGGGGTGTCGCTCGGCGTAGTCGCCGGGGAGACCGGCAACATCGACCGGAAGCGCGTCTCCACGCAGTACCTGCCCGTGAACTACGCGGGCGTCCAGATCGACTTCGTCAGGCCGATCTGGCGCGACGACTGGATCACCTGCACGGAGCGCGTCGGCGAGACGGTGCGCAAGCAGAGCGGCCGCATCGGCGCCATCAACCTCAACACCGGCCTCGTCACCTTCACCAACCAGCGCCACGAGGTCGTCGCCGACGTCAGGACCACGATGGCGCGGTTCCAGAACACCGGCGGCTCCCTGGAGTACGAGCGGGCGGCGAAGGAAGGCGCTTCCCGTCCCGAGCCGGCGGATCCGCTCGTCTGGGAGCGGCAGCGACGGGGCGCGGACACCCGCTTCTGGGAGGACGTGGCCGTGGGAGACGTCCTGCCCGAACTCCCGAAGGGGACGTACTCGGTCAGCGAGCTCTTCCTCTTCACCTACGGCGTGCTCGGCACCTATCGCACCACGCGGGCGGCCCTCGAGGCATCCGGTTCCGCCGAGCTGGGCGGGGGCGGCCGCTTCGACGCCGAGCACGCGAAGGACCGGCGCAACATGCCGGGGCAGTTCGACTACGGACCGCAGCGGGTCTGCTGGCTCGCACAGATCGTGACCGACTGGATGGGGGACGACGGTACGCTGAAACGGCTTACCGCTTCGATCCGGCACCCGAACGTCGTCGGCGACACGAACACGGTGCACGGGGAAGTGACCGGCAAGAGCGTCGCGGACGGCGAACACGTCGTCGAGGTGCGCATGCAGAACGTGAACCAGTCGGGGCTGGCGACGGCGTTCGGCACCGCGGTCGTGGCGCTGCCCTCGCGGGACGGCTGACGGCGGTAGCCGCGGCGGCTTCCTGCCGCCTCAACGGCGCTCGACGACGAGGTCTTCGGTGTGGACCGGGAACCGGCCGTCGCCGGCCCGGTCGGTGAAGTAGTGCGTGAGCGTCTTGCCGACCACCGGAAAGGCGAGCTCGTCCCACGGGACGGAGTCCTCGTCGAAGAGGCGCACCTCGAGGCTTTCGTCGCCGACGTCGTAGGCCCCGTCCACCAGCCGGGCGCGGAAGAACACGTGCACCTGCGAGATGTGCGGCACGCTGAACACCGTGTAGAGGCCCAGGATTTCCGCTCGTGCGCGGGCCTCCTCCCACGTTTCGCGCAGCGCCCCGGCGTGGATGGTCTCGCCGGTTTCCAGGAAGCCGGCGGGCAGCGTCCACAGGCCCCGGCGCGGCTCGATGGCGCGCCGGCACAGCAGCACCCGGTCGTCCCAGAGCGGCAGGCACCCGGTCACGACCCGCGGGTTCTGGTAGTGGATGGCGCCGCAGTGACCGCAGACGAAGCGTTCGCGGTTGTCGCCGGGGGGAATCTTCCGCTCGACCGCCCGGCCGCAGCGGCTGCAGTAGTTCACCCGGCGATTATAGCGCCGGGGGTCCGCCGGCCCGGGCAGCGGGGCTCGTGCTATGGAATTGGTCCCGAACCTTGGCACAATGGTTCGGGAACACGGCAAGGCGGGACGCGATGATCTACAGCCTGGGCGCGCAGCGCGTCGTCGCCGAGGGCGACTACTTCGTCGCGGCGACCGCCGCCGTCATCGGCTCCGTCACGCTGCGGAACAACGCGAGCGTCTGGTTCGGCGCCGCGGTGCGCGGTGACTACGACGCGATCGTCATCGGCCGGAACTCGAATATCCAGGACTGCGCCATCGTCCACATGGACGAGGGCTTCCCCGTCACTGTCGGGGACGACGTGACGGTGGGGCACCAGGCCACGCTGCACGGGTGCACCATCGGCAACAACAGCCTGATCGGCATCAACTCGGTGGTCCTGAACGGCGTGCGCATCGGCGACAACTGCCTCATCGGCTCCAACGCCCTCGTCGCGGAGGGTAAGGAGATCCCGGACCGGAGCCTAGTCCTCGGTTCTCCCGGCCGGATCGTGCGCGAGGTGACGGACGAGGAGATCGCGCAGATCAAGGGCTTCTCGGACCTCTACGTGAACAATTTCAAGCGGATGCGGAAGGAACTGGCGGAACAGGGGGAGGCGGACCGGCCATGACGACGATCGGCACGCCGCTGTCGGCGGTGGGGACCCGGGTGATGCTGCTCGGTTCCGGGGAACTCGGCAAGGAGGTGGCGATCGAGTTGCAGCGCCTGGGCGTCGAGGTCATCGCGGTCGACCGGTACCCGAACGCCCCGGCGATGCAGGTCGCCCATCGCAGCCACGCCGTCGACATGCTGGACGGCGACGCCCTGC
>JAPPHP010000270.1 GCA_028821035.1 Gammaproteobacteria bacterium
GACCCCCTCGATACGGAAGCGCTGGAAGGCGAACTGGTCGGGGCGGCGCATCATCCGCTCAAGATGGTCAACCGTCAGCGTGGGCGTGTAGGTACCTTCCTCGTAGAAGGCTATCTCGTAGCGATGCAGGAGGTAGTAGTGCAGGAAAAGGACGGGGAACGCGCCTCGCCGCAGTCCGACAGGGGGCTCAGCCAGTGCATTCGCGAGTTCGTCGAACTGGATTGGATCCGTTTCCGAGGCGGCCATCAATTGGTGGATGCGGGTCCAGACGAAGCGAAGCTTCAGCGGGTCATCGTCTCCCGGTGGCACGAAGGCCCACCCATCGGGCGTCTTGATGTGCAGGCGACCCGCGAGCAGGAGGGACCGGTAAATGGCCCGTTCGGGCGGGTATTTCTCGATGCCCAGTTCCGGAAGGCTCTCGTGCTCAAGCATGTGCCGGAAGAGTTTGTTCCGCGCTGCGGCGGCTTGGGACGAGAGGCGGTTGCGGTTGACGAGTTCGTTCCGAATCGCGGGGGCGTGCTTATAGACAACGTCCATGACACGCGAGAGCTCGCGCTGAAGACCGCGACGATCCACGATGTGGAGCAGGTCATTCCCCTCGAACCACTTGGAACGAACGGGTTCGCCGAGTAGACGTTCTGTGGCCGTGCGTTCAGCGACCAGTGCCGCATCGAGGCGTTCGCGGATCTCGCGAGCGGCGACGGGGTCGGAGGCGAGTTCTTGGGCGTCGCGGCGAACGGCTTCCAAGGCGAGGGCGTCAGCCACCACAGTCCGGAGCGCCCTAGCGTCGAGGTAGAGCGCCCAGAGGTCTCCGGGACGAGCGTTACGTCGGCGCAGGGCATGGAAGGCAGCTTCGTGGTCGCGGCGCTCGGCAAGAAAAAACACAATGCACGGCGCGTCCGCTGCTTCGACGACGCGGCGGGAGTCCGGATCGGCAAAGACGACCTCGAAGTAACGCAGCGTCCCCGTCTTGGCGGAATGCCTCCTCGCTACGATGGCGCGCGATTGGGGGCGCCCGCGTAGCGTCTCGGCGAGGCTAAAGGGACCGAGTCTCTGACGTTCGTGGCTGGTCCGCTCGTCGATGTCGAAATCCGTGCCCTGCCAGACGCGGTATTCGCCGCTGAACGCGCGGTACTGGATCACGGAGGCGTTCTGAAGACAGTCGAGCGCTCTGCGGAAGGACGGGCCACGCGGGGAGAGAAGGCGGAGCACTTGTTCGGAAGCCCTCAGCCCGCCAGCGCGCGAGACCAAGTTGAGCAGGCCGACCGTCTTGGCGAGGGAGGATGGGCCCGTGTCGGAGCTAGCGTCGTCACCGGGGGTCGCCAGGCGCTCGGCGCGCTCCACCGCGATGGCTACTTCTGCCCATCGGCGGTGCGTGAGTGGATCGGAAAGGACTGCGGGCTGGTTGCGCACGAAGTAGTCGTAGACGGTAGCCGGATGGAGCCAATGGCCGGGCTTGCGAACCGCAGCGACGCCATCGTGGAAGCCGTGCGGCTCGCGACTGCCAAGGTAGCTGAACAAGGTTCGCTCGTTCTGTGCGAAGCGGTGGCACAGATCGGGAAGCATGAGTAGCGAGACGGGATGGAGCGGATAGCAGGCCGCGAAGACATCAGTTGCGGCGGCGCGGTCGAGTGCGGGCGGAAGCGCGCCAGCGGCGTCGAGCGCTTTGGCAAAGCGCTTGGCGCGGGATTTGACGTCGCGGGACTGGGCTGCGGTAAGCGTGTTCGAGAACGCGGCGGCGAGAATCCGCAATGTCTGCTCCGTCGGCTCGACGAACGAAACGCTCTGGAAGCGGCCCTGGACCTTAGCCCAGTCGTTCCTGAGCTTCTCTCCGAGACCGCGCGCGTAGAGGTCGAAGCCCTGATGCAGGAGCACTACGACGACCAGGTTGGCCGGACCGCCCTTGAAGGCGCGTTCCGCAAGCTGCTGGAGTAGGAAGATGCCTTCGGCGCCCTCTCGGGCCTCGTGCTCAAGGAACTTGCCGAGTTCGTCAATCAGCAGAAGTAGGCCGCCGGCGCCCGCCCTGGCAAGGGCCTGCTGGAGATCGTCGACCAGTGTCAGAAGCTGACTGTCGCGCAGCCCGCCCCGTGTCCGCGCTTCACGCAGTCGAGCCAGAACGGCGGGCCGCCGTCCTTGGCGGCCCAACCAGTAGGCCGTGGCCGCATCGTCCATCGCTGCCAAGAGGCGTTCGGAAAGCGGTTCGTCGGTGCCTGACAGCGCGACGCGGCACCAAGGCCGTTGCCTTGCGAAGCGCCGGGCGACGCGGTCGTCCTCGCGAGCGAGAACCTTCCGTGCGGCCGTTTTGGAGCGGCCCGCACCGAGCAACTCATGGAGGAACAAAGCGAACGAGGACTTCCCCGATCCGTAGGGACCGACGAGGCTCCATGCTCGGGGCCGGTCGGTCGCGCCTAAGGCGTCGGCGACATCGTCGAGCAGCTTGACGCTGTTGGCGCTAGGGAGGTACGCCTCGACTAACGTGTGGGAGCCCCGGTCGCGTTCGACGTTGGCTGACCGCGTGTAGCGCGTGTTGACCGCAATCCTGTCGGCGATCGTCATGCGGCCGCTCTCGATGAAGGGCCGTAGTGGTCTGCCAGGACCGCGAGGGGGTCGACGGTTCGAAGGGCGTACAAGTGATGGGCGCCCACGCTGCGGTCGAGGCGATAGTCGTTTGGGGCGGCCACACAAAGCTCTTCGAGCTTGCTCACGAGCCCTTCCTCTGTCATCCGAAAGATGGCCCCCGGGGCGCAGCGAGCCCGGTCGCTGTACATGAGATCGGAGACGGCGATCTGCGAAACATCGAGATGGCGGAAGACATCGGCGACGGCAAACGCGAACGCCGACAGCGGCAGTTCCGCGCGAGCCGCGGGCGCACAGCGGCGGTGATGCACGTCAACGCGATCGACCAAGTCCAAAAGCGATAGCGGCGAATCGAGCGCGTCCTCCAAGGTCACGCGGGAACCTGCGGTGGTGCGGGTGTACATGCGTAGGAGCATCGCAGCGTCGCGGTCGAGAGTGGTTTGAGAAGTCCGAACGGCAGCTTCTCGCTCCACGAACGTCGCGAGTCCTGCCGACATTTCGTCGTTGGCGAAAGCCGGCTTGTGGAAGTGGTTGAAGAACCAGTAAATGGCCGTTGCGCCGGCGGGATTGACGGCGAGCAGCCAGTGGACTAGCCAGATTGTCGCGTCGTCCTCAAGGTACGGGTCGCCGTCCTCGCCGAAAGCGATGCGGGCAAGCGCCGTGTCCACGTAGCCGATGCTAGGCAGGGGTTGAATGAGGCCGGCCGCCAGGAGCCAGTGGCGGATCGAGGAAACCATGTTCTTTCCGACGCCGAGGACCACCGTGGCATCCTCCCGGACGAAGACGCTGGGATCGAGGCGCACTTCATCGAGCCCTTTGGCGATCCACCCGAAGCGGAGCGGGAAGGATTCACTGCGGCCAAAGGAGACATAGCCCGGGTCGAAGGACATGCTGCGGGGAGACTCGGCTCGGGGGAGCGCGAATGCGGAGTCCGTTGGGGCGGACGTCTTGCTCAAGGCCGGCGTTCCTTCACCGTTGGGACTCGTCGTTCGCAGACAGTCGGACCGTTTGACGAAACACATCGTATCAGGTCGCGGTCACGCGAGGGCCGAGGAATCCGGCCCGAGCGCCGACTGAGCACAATGCGCAGGGAGGCATGTAGGAGGTCCTCGACCGGCGACCCGCCGGGGGAGGCGAACGCCACCCTTCCGGCGACCGTCATTGCGTGGTCGAGGGAGCAAGGGTGTTGGCCGACATCGGCTCTGAAGGAAGTTGTGATCGCGCTCAACATAATGGATAAGTATACAGTAAGGTGCGCGCCCCTCCCGGCGAGCGTTGTTGCGGGTGCTTCGCGCTGTCCGCAACGCCTCTTCAACACCCCGAACTCCGCGCTGAGTGGACATTTATGCACACATGAGGACACCAACTGCTCTATGACCCCGTGTTTGGCCTAACATGCGGCGCTTGCGTCGTGCTATAACGCTTCCGGACGCTCAAATACGTCCTAAGGAGGACGCCGAATATGGACACTATCGATCCGAAACGACTTCGGGAATTGCGGCGCAGCAGAGGGCTCTCCCGGCGCGCCCTCGCGGAGATGACAGAGGTCTCGGCGCGTCAGCTGGGGCGCCTCGAGACCGGGAAGGGGGTCGTGCGAGTACAGGACGACACGATGCGGAACCTGACCGGTGCATTTGGAGTCGCGGCCGCGGTACTCCGGGGAGATGCGCCCGTCCCCCCGCAAGCCGCCCAAGGCCCGCAGATCGACGGTGACTGCCTGCGCGCCGTGCGGGAGGCGAGGGGCATGTCCCGAGACGAACTGGCCGAGGCTTCGGGCGTGTCCGAACCCACCCTCACGAGGTGGGAGTCGTCCGGCCGGCGAAGGGTGCATGCGGCGAACCTCAAAGCGGTCGCCGACACCCTGCACGTCGATGAGTCGATCCTGACCGGACGCGGGCGCAGCCCCACGGCCCAGCCGCCCGACGCGGCAGTGCCCGCGGGCAGAGTTACCCCGCAGCTACGACTGGCATTCGACCTGGTCGAGCGACGCTACGGCCCGAGCATGGACGAGGTGGTCGAGTTGGCCCCGCTAATGTTCGTGCTGCTTGCCGAGGGATCTCTGGCCCGGCGGCGGGAACGGCTGGCCGAGGCGGAAGCGGCCATGGGCCGGATGGGGGAACTCGCCCGCGAGCAGCCCGAGCTGTACTTCCTGAAGTACCTCGGTCTTGTACAGGACGGCTACTGGCAGGAGCACCAGTCCATAGCGGACCGGGACCTGCGTGGGGACGCAATGCGGGAGGACAGCCACTGGCAGTTGAGCTTCCAGGAAGACGACCTGGGCGCCGTCACGCCGTTCGCCGATTACCTGTGCTACCTCGCCGATGACATGGCCGGCCGCGTCGACTTTGTGTTGGGCGAGGTCGACTACGAGGTCATCGTGGGCTCCGAGGATCCCGTCTGTTGGGGTGCGGAGCCGTATCAGGTCTGCCGCGACGACGTCAACGAACTGTGCGGCGAGTCGAGGCACGCCCGGTGGGCGCTGGCATACGGGGACGTACGTCTGCCGCAGATCCCGGCGGGCCTGTTGGAGCCGGACGCGGCGGAAGCGCGCATCCGGTGGCTCGAAGAGCGGCTAAGCGACGCCACGCAAGCGCGCCAGGAGGAGTACGAAGAATGGATCAAGTCGCTGGTGGCGTCGATCGACGACATCGGGTTGGAGTCGAAGGAGTCCCCGGATACTGACGCGAGTGCAAACGATGCGGAGGACGGATCGTGAGTTGGCCTATCCACCTCGACGGTTCCGGCCGGCGCGCCTACCGGAAGCTGCCGCCGCCGGCCCGGGCGCGCGTCGACGCTGTGCTGCGGGAGCTCGGCTACGACCCCGCCGCCGGGAGGGCGCTCACTGGCGACTGGGCCGGCAGACGCTCAAGACGCTGCGGCTCGCTCCGGGTGATCTACCGGTTCGCCGACGAGACCGTTCAGGTCCTCGCGATCGGGCCGAGGCGCTCCGTCTACCGGCGTCCGCGGTGACCCAGGGGCCGGGTTGAGACAACCGGTCGCCTGCCTAACCGCTCGGCTGCAATCGGGACCGGTGGGCCGGGGTGAGTCCCCTGGACGACCTTGCGTGAGCCGCAGGTCGTCATACAGGACGCCTCGAGATCCGGACGCTGGGCGCACTGGCGGGGAAGTCGTCGAACTGGCGAGTACCGCTCGACTGGCTGACAATCGCGGAGCTGGCTGACGGAGGGCAGAGACGATGATCGGCGAAGTCTTCATCTTCGGGACGTCCCATTCGCTGCAGTGCGGAAAGCCGGAAGGCAGACCCGGCGTGTCTCGGATGGAGGCGGAGATCCGGCGGATAATCGCCAAGTTCGGCATCAGACGCATTGCGGAAGAGATGTCCTGCGACGGACTTCGAGAGAGCGGAACGCACGAGACGGTGTGCCAGCGACTCGCGGGAGAAGATCTGCCGGTCCAATTCGTCGATCTCGATCGGGCAGAGAGAACAAAGTTGGCGATCTCCGACAGCCAGATCGTCGGGTTCGTGCTCGGGCTTTTGCACAGCGGGAACGAAGGAGAAGAAGCGAGGGTTCGGGAAGCACTCACGGATCAGCTCTGCCACGAGGTGCGGGAGCGCGTCTGCGTCGCGCGAGTCCTCACCGGCTACGAGTGGCCAGTGCTCTACGTGTGCGGTGCGGATCACGCAGTTCCCGTGAGACGCCTCCTTGCGGGCATCGGGGTTCGGGCCAGGATTGTGCATCGGGACTTCGACCCCGATGAGTAGTCAGGGACTTGGCCTCGGTATCCCACCGCCCCATGGCCCCCTCAGGAATTGCGCGCGCCGCTGATCGGCAATCGGCGCGACAGCGATCCAGTCAGGGTGCCGGCCGGCCCGCGATGGAGACCCAGACGCAAGACCACGGCATCGATGTCGTAGCGGTCTGCCTCCCGGCTAGGGTGGGACCTCCGACGTGAGGCACTTAACCGACCAATTCTCCAATGATGTCGCTGGGAAGCCTCGTTTTCATCCCAGATCGTTGGCGTTTTGGAGCAGCTCCCGGGCTCCCTGGGGGCAGCTATCTCAGGTAGGTTCGGGTCACGTCCGGGCGCAAATGGCCCATCTCCTCGGAGGCGATGGCGAGGCGACCGTTTCAAGCAGGAGGCGGAAGGGCCGAGTACCGGGCACGCGCTCTTGATGCACTCGCCGTCGTGGTCGGCGGTCATTGGGCGATGGGAGTCGTGCGCCGCTCAGTGGTGGATCGGCGCTGCTTGCCGTTGCGCGCGCGGGCGACGCTCGACCGAAGCCAATGGGACAATCACGGCTTGCGCGATGTTCGCTCCGCGATTGGGAATCTAGGGGGTGCTGATGGTTCGATGGTCTAGCCTTGCGTTCGTGCTGGCGATTCTCGTTTGGCCCGCGTACGCGGTGGGATGGATGCCGGGCGGACTGATCGCTGCCGGTGTCACGTCCATCGGGTGTCTTACCGTCTCGTACGCCTGTTATCGTGTTGTCCGGGTTCGGATGGATGCCGTGCAAATCGCGGAACTCAGGGACATGCAGCAGCGCGAAGGTATGTCGGACGACGAGCTGCTACGGTACGTAGCCGTTCATCACCCCAACCTCGATCGATTGGGTAAGCAGTTGGCGGTCGACGTTGGAGTACCGAAGAAGGTCGAGGTGCCGCAGGATCAGCCAGTGACCGTGTTTCCGTGGATTGCGTGGTCAGAGAAGGACACGGTAGGAACACGAGAGATGATTGCGAGCGTATTCGACAAGGAACCGATGGCGCTCAATGGCAGCGAAGCCGGATTTCTGCTGGAGATGTTGGAGGCTGGCCGGGGCGACAAGGGTGGCATGTTCTTGGTGGTGGCGAAGTCCTTGGCTGATGGCCTTGAGAAGGCCGGCACCGTTTCGATGGACCCGAACCAACGCGATGTCTACGGTCGGCAACGACTTCCGGAGATAGCGCGGGAGATTGGGTTGGCCGAGGCGGTGATCAAGGAGTTGGGCTGGGACTGGCCGAAGCGTCCGAGCAACGGGGTCAGGCCGCTTACGTGAGAGGAGTGCTCTATGTCGCGCGGCAAGCACGAAGTGGGGTTTCCGGATCGTCCTGAAGGACTCACGCACCGCACTATCTTTCGTCTAACACGGATTCGCGAGCCATGCCATAGGCTCGCCTGTAAATCTCGTCGCGACGGAAATAGGCACTAGCGATGTAGCGCTCCTTCTCCACGCGAGAGAGATCGGGGTTCATGAAACCCTGTGCATGAACCGTGTTCCCGAACGGGCGCAACGCCTTGTCAGCCTCGGTCTTCCATCTGCACAGTCGGAGAAGCGGCCGGTTGTCGGCGATGAACGCGTCGCGTCGCGGACCGGTCAGTCTGCGGACCATGTAGCACTTGTGCCCGACCTCCTCGGCGATTGCGTAGTAGTCGTCGGCCCAGCGGCTGCGGGAACGGAACGGCGAGGCGGCGAA